>DASYRE010000046.1 GCA_036004685.1 Candidatus Polarisedimenticolia bacterium
GGGGGAAAGGTAGCTGAACACACCGTCTTGGTGCCGGTCATCTCCGCGCATCGTGGGCTCCTCCGAAAAGTTCCGGAGCATCGTACAACGATGAGTGATCACGTCAACGGGAAAATGAAGGGTTTTTCAGCATCCTGCTAACGGGCCGTATCACGCGCGGTGGGTGAGTGCCGACGCTTCCTGTCGGCTGCGAGCCCGACGCCCACCGTCGCGTGCATACGGAGGTTAGGCCTCATTTTGACTCTCGGGATCCGCCGGTAGGCCGGAGCGGATCCGTTGCTGCCGCCGATACTCCCGAGCATGTCTCAAGCAGTAGAGCAACTCCTGCGCGTCAGTATCAACGGCATACTCGAAAAGTGTGGTGCGGTCCAAGTAAGCCCGTTCAACTTCATTCATGATGCCGCGAATTTTCTCGAATGCTGAATCGATGGTTTTCTTGGTGATTGGCACGAGGGGAACTAAGCTACGCCCAAGTATCGTGTCGAGGTCAGAATGGGCGAGAAGTTTGCTCCGTCGCTGTCGGATGGGCCCGCACAGCGTTTCGAGTTCGTCAAGTTGCACCTTGACTCGATCGCGTAAACCCGCCGGGTCGGCAGGGTCGATGTGTACAAGAAGCCGGCTTAGACTGAGATTGTCCTTCCCGACCGACTTGAGCGGGTCCGTAAGCCGGGCGATGGCTAATTGTATATGGTCTGCCCAGACATGTTGGCTTAGGCCGAAATAGGCTTGGGCGCCAAAGTTGAGCAGGTCAACTGTCTCCTTGCTTCCGTAGAGCTCACTAAATATCTTCCACTTCATATGCAGGCGAACAACTTCCTGCCAAAGCGCCGCTCGAACCGCGGCTAGTTCAGCCGGCATTGCGGATGGTTTACCCACTGTACTCACTCTCGGCTCCTCGTGATGCATGCCTAACTAGTTTTGTGCCGATCCCCGTTATTTGATAGGGCTGCGAGGACGGCGAGAATAAAAAAAGTAGTGCCGCACGAGCCTGCGCGGGGAAGCCCCTCCAATCCAACGACAGAGGGAAAAAGAGCGCGCCTCCATTCGGAGGTTTTCAACGAAATAGACTGACCTGTACGAAAAAATATGACTGCGAGGGAGCAGGTGGTAAGGGTTCGGTGGAGGTGCCGGGCGTGACGAGGACTCGGGATGGATTGTCATGCGAACCCCCCGCGCGAATGGCTCGCCAGGCTCGGAGTTGGGGGCGCGGTTGGAGAAACTATACGCCCGTGGCGGCATGTAGCGCAAGGAATGGAGTCGCGCCGCTGAAGATCGGCGCGGAGTCGTGACAGCGGTGCACGCCTAGTGGTCACCTTGGAGGTAGATGGTCCGGATTGTAGACGCTGCCGACGATGATGGGCTGGTCGGGATCCCCCTCGAGAAAGGCGACCACCACCTCCCAGCCGACGCGGGGGAGAACGAACCCGGTCTCGGTTCCGGCGTAAAGCGCCCCGACGCGCACCCAGCACGAGCTGGACTCGTCCCGCCGGCCCTCGCGATCCCAGTGGAATTGCACTTTCACGCGGCCGTATTTGTCGGTGAAGATCTCCTCGCCGGGGGGCCCGACCACGACCGCCGTCTGCGTGCCGGGAACGACCGGTCTCGGAGTCTTCCGGGCGGGCCGGAAAGGCAGGCCGGCCGGGATGCATTCGAAGCGGTTCCGATATTCCCCCTTCGAGCCGTCGGTCGCCGCCCGCGCCGAGTGCTGTACGGAGGTCAGGACGTACGCTCCGTCGCCGTCGAAGTGCCGGGTGAGCTGAAACCGGTGCCCGGGCGTAAAGATCGCCGCGGTCGACACGCCGCGGATGACGAGCGCCTGGGCCGCTTCTTCCTGCATCCGGATTCCCACGGTGCGCCGGCCGTCCTCGAAGATCTTGGTGAGCTCGTCGGGCCCCTCGGCGCCGCCAGGATCGATGCCGTCGAAACGCTTCGCATAACCTCCCGGATAGTCGTAGAGCTTCAGAGCGTCGGCGCCGCCGGCGGTGAGCCGGTGCAGGACCTGCCCGGCCGCGACCGTATCCTGGATGTCCGCGCTCACCTCGAGAGTCTGGCCCGGCAGCTCGAACTCGTGATCTCTTAGGGTGGTCTTGCCCGAGCGGATCTCCTGAATCTTGTCCCAGTCCGCGATCGTGTCGGGGCGGTCGAGCGCGGCGCACCGGTAGGGGAACGCGCCCGCCAGGTCCGGGTGCCCTTCGGGAGTGTTGGCGAGCACCATCGTGTGGCCGCCCGCCGAGTGCCTGAAGAAGTAAAAGATTCCCTCCTCCTCCATGAGGCGGCTCAGGAAGGCGAAGTCGCTCTCCTGGTACTGGACCACGTAGGTGCGCGGGTGGAAGGTCCCCTGGAGCTGCATCGTGAAGGCGAGGCCGGGAGTCTCGCGCAGGACCGTGGCGAGGATGTCCGGAACGGACATCTCCTGGAAGATGCGGGTCGACCGCGTGCGGGTCAGGAGCCAGAGCCTGGGCACGATCTCGGCCTGGTAGCGGGTCCTCTCGCCCTGGCTGAAGCGGTTGCAGATTCCGTGGAAGTACCGCGTCTGTCCTCCCGGCATCGTCACGCTTATGCCGATCTCCCGGCCCAGCAAGTCGCTCGCGGAGATGCTGGCGGTACTCGCCGACACCAGATCGAGCTGGTATGAGAAGAGGGAGGAGATCCCTTCCTGCCCGTGGAACGCTTCGAGCACCAGAGACTCAGCCCCGGCGGGCGCGGACAGCGACAGGACAACCCCGGAATCAGAAGCCGAAGCGTCGACTCCTATCTGGCGGATCTCCATGGCTGCCGCCGCGCCGGCCGCCAGGGTCAGAATGATGAGTGCGACCGAGAGCCTGGCGCCGTGTCTCATGAGGACCTCCTGGGGATAGTCATCCGAAGAGCCGATCCCGTCACCGATCAGGCAAACGGAGAGAGGATGTTGCGAGAGGTCCGATTCTGACGCCAGAAGTCCGGACAGGTCAAGCGTCTTCGGCGTCCGGCCACGGATAGGACCATTACCCGGCATCCGGCCCTGGCCAGGTTTACTTCAGCCAAAATGGAAGTCATGGTCGCCTTTCGAACTTGCCTGTCCTCTTCCACTGTCCTCGTGGGAGTCTGTCCAGCCGGCCCGCGGAAATCTGTCCGAGCCGTCCCGCGGTCGCTATACTATTTCACGCCGTCCCCGAGCGTTCGTTGAAAGCCGGAAGCCAGAGCACTCCGTGGGAGCGCCGATGCAGTCGCCCCGGCGGGTGAGCAACCCGCCCAATCCGTGGTCCAGCCAGCACGTCGAGTGGATCGATGCCCCGCCGCTCGTGGCGCTGGAAGTGTACGAAGAGGAGGCCAAGACGATCCTGGCGACGAACGACAGTCCCGACGTCGGCTTCACCTGGAGCGTCAATCCCTACCGCGGCTGCCAGCATGCCTGCGCCTATTGCTATGCCAGGCCGACCCACCAGTACCTCGGCTTCGGCGCGGGAACCGATTTCGACTCCCGGATCGTCGTCAAGCGCAACGCCCCGGAGCTGTTGCGCAAGGAGCTGGCGCACCCGCGGTGGAGGCGCGGCCGCGAGACGATCGCCTTCTCGGGAGTGACCGACTGCTACCAGCCGCTCGAGGCTTCCTACGAGCTGACGCGCCGGTGCCTGGAGATCTGCGACGAGTTCCGCCATCGCATCGCGATCATCACGAAGAGCGCCCTAATCCGACGCGACCTCGATCGGCTCGCCCGGATGAGCGGTCGCGGCGGCGCCCACGTGACGATTTCGATCCCCTTCGCCCGCGACGAGGACGGGAGGAAGATCGAGCCGCTCGCCAGCGCCCCGTCCACCCGCTTCGAGACGATTCGCCGGCTGGCGGAGGCGGGCGTGCCGGTGGGAGTGGGGATCGCGCCGCTGATTCCCGGACTGAACGACAGCGCCATCGCCGAGATCCTCGAGCGGGCCAAGGCAGCGGGCGCGACCGACGCGTTCCTGGTGCTCCTGCGGCTGCCGGCCGAGGTCAAGCCGGTCTTCGAAGAGCGCCTGCACGAAGTCTTCCCCGAGCGCGCCGAGAAGGTCCTCCACGCGCTGCGCGACATGCGTGAAGGACATCTTTACCGCTCCGAATTCGGCGAGCGGATGCGCGGCAAGGGCCCGCGTTGGGAGGCGATCCACAGCCTCTACGAGGCCCAATGCCGGCGCCTCGGCCTCGATCACCGCCGCTACGACCCGGCCGACAAAAAGAGCGCCCCCGCCCCGGCCCTCCCGAAGCAGATCCCGCTGTTCCAATAGCCAGCCGATGGATTTGCTCAAAGACTCTTCACTCGCGAGACTTTGCCTCCATTCATGAGATCGGCCATCAATTCGGCCTGAAAGAGTTTACAGGCCGCGGGTGCAGCAATATGCTGATGCAGGAATAATCTCCGGGCGAAGGGGATTACGATCTGCCACCTGCGGAAGAGTTCTTTCTTCGCATGTGCTGAAGAGGTGGGAGACTATCAAGGAGAAGAATATGAGCCAACGGAGTGAAACCGAGACCACCATGAAAGCCGTACGCATCCACGCCTTCGGCGGTCCGGAAGTGTTGCGGTATGAAGACGCCCCGCGGCCGGTCGCCGCGGCGGGCGAGGTCCTGATCCGGATCCATGCCAGCGCGGTCAATCCCGCGGATTGGAAGTTCCGCAATGGATTGTTCGGGAAGGATGCACCCTTGCCGCTCACGCTGGGTTTCGATTTCTCCGGAGTGGTCGAGGCTCTTGGCGAAGGCGTCACGCGCTGGAAAACGGGCGACGAAGTTTATGGGTATGGGCTGGGCGCCTATGCCGAATATATTGCCGTGAAGGAAACCTTGGTGGCCGCCAAGCCGAAAACGGTAGACCACATCCATGCGGCCGCCATCGCCTCGGCGAGCCTGGCGGCCTGGAAGGCCTTGTTCGAAGTGGGCGGATTGCGTCCCGGCCAGAAGGTTCTGATCCACGGAGCGACCGGCGGCGTGGGGGGGTTCGCCGTGCAGCTTGCGCATGCCAAGGGCGTCCATGTCATCGGCACGGCATCGAAGCGCAACCAAAGCTATCTCAAGGAATTGGGCGCCGATGAAGCCATTGATTACGAATCGGTCCGTTTTGAGGACGAGGTTCGCGATGTGGACATGGTGTTTGATACCCAAGGCGGTGAGACGCAGGCGCGCTCCTGGAAGACCCTCAAGCGAGGCGGCATCCTGGTTTCCATCGCGCAGCCTCCGGCCCAGGCGGAAGCGGAGAAACATGGCGTGCGGGCTGCGTTCATGGTCAATGAAATGAAGGCCGAATCCTTGAACGCCATCACCAAGCTGGTTGACTCCGGGAAATTGAAGGCCGTGGTCGACACCGTTCTGCCCCTGTCCGAGGCGCGCCGCGCCCAGGAGCTCATCCAAACCGGCCACACGCGCGGGAAAATCGCGCTCAAGGTGGTTTGACTCAACGGGAGCTTGAAGCGATGCGCCGCCCAACCCTTCGCGCGCTGATCCTGACTGCCTTGATGGGAGCCTGCGGCGGTCTCTCCCCAGGTTTCGCCGCCGATGATCGGCAAACTAAATCGCCCTGGGACCTCAAGATGTTCCGGTTCGAGTTCGACAACGACAGCTTCATCGGATCCGACGACGCGTTCTCGGCAGGCTGGAGCTTCCAGGTGCATTCGCGGGTGATGGACCAGTGGAATCCCGCCTACGCCGGCTGGATCGGTAAGCTGCCCGGGCTGGGGGATGATGGCCCGGGCCGCCGCGTCGTCCGCTGGGCGTTCGCATTGAGCCAGATCATCATCACGCCGAAAGACATCAGCATCGCCGCGCCGCAGCCGAACGACGCGCCGTGGGCCGGCTCGCTCGGCGTGACCGGCACCTGGTCGTCGTACGACAACCGGAAGCTGGGGGCGCTGCAGATCTACCTCGGGTGCATGGGTCCCTGCTCCCAGGCCGAGGACGTGCAGAAATTCATTCATGAGGATCTCGGCTTCGGGGATCCGCCCAAGGGATGGAAGAATCAGCTCTCGAACAAGGCGCTGGCCAACCTGAACTACGAGTACCGCTACAAGCTGTTCAGCCCCGCGGTGGCTGCCTACCTCCCCAGACGGTTCGCCGCCGACCTCGCCGTCGGTAGCGAGGCGGCGGCCGGGAACCTGACCACTCGCGTGAATGGCGAGGTTGAGCTGCGGTTCGGGTGGGGATTGCCGATGGGGTTCACGAAGATCCCCGACCCGCCCGGCGTCGGGATGGTCCTCGATCCCGTCTACCTCGACCCGGAGCAGCCCCTGATCGACCTGTACGGCTGGCGCATCTATTTCAACCTGGTCGTGCGTCGCCACTGGATCACCTACCTGGCGCCGTCCGAGGGGGGCCCGACCGAGAGCGGCGGGAATCAGCCGAAGCTCAGACCGTATCCCGGCAAGGAGGACGTGCTCTTCGGGGTGCACCTGACCCGGGTCCCATTCAGCGTCCACGTTACCTACTACCGGTACTTCAGCTCGGTTCCGGCAGGCATCGACGGGACGCTCGACTGGGTCAACTTCTCTTTCGAGTACCGCTTCTAGCGGCCACTTCCCGGTACCACGCCTGTCGAAGCTCGCTGAAACTCACGCCGGACGTGAGCCTGCGCTGCCACGGCTGCCCATTTCCGGGGTTTGGCATTATGATTAGCGACATGCTGCCTCATCGCTCGACGTCCGGGGACTGGCCGGCACTCAGCTACAAGGACTGGGAGCCCACGTGCACGACGCTGCACCTATGGACGCAGATTGTCGGCAAGGTGCGGCTCGCACAAACTCCCTGGATCAATCACTCCTGGCACGCGACCTTCTACTTGACGGCGCGAGGTCTCACGACGTCGACCATCGCCTATGGACCGCGCACGTTTCAAATCGATTTCGACTTCATCGGCGACGCACTGCGCATCGCCACGAGCGATGGCGGCGTCGCGACGCTGGCTCTGGCGCCGGCATCGATCGCCGATTTTCACGCTCGCTTCCGGGCCGCCCTCGCCGAGCTGGGACTCGAGATCGCCATGCACGACCGGCCGAGCGAGATGCCGAAGGCCGTGCCGTTCGCCGAAGACAGGGCGCCTCGCCCCTACGATGCCGACGCCGTCCGGCGCTTCTGGCGCGCCTTGCTCCACACCGAGCGCGTTCTCGTACGCTTTCGCTCCGGGTTCCTCGGCAAGGTGAGTCCGGTGCACCTGTTCTGGGGCGGTCTCGACTTGGCAGTGACGCGCTTTTCGGGCCGCCGTGCGCCGCGACATCCGGGTGGCGTGCCGCACCTGCCGGATGCCGTGAACGTCGAGGCCTATTCGCACGAGGTGAGCAGCGCCGGCTTCTGGCCGGGCGGCAGCGGAGCCGACGACGCGGCCTTCTACTCGTACGCCTATCCGGAGCCCGAGGGCTTCCGGACGGCGGCGGTTCGACCTGTCGGCGCGCTGTACGAGGCAAAGCTCGGCTTGTTCATGCTGCCGTATGCGGCGGTAAGGAGCGCGCCGGATCCGGAGGCGACGCTGCTCGAATTCTTGCAGAGCACGTACGAAGCGGCTGCCAACCTGGCAGGCTGGAATCGGGCGGAGCTCGACAGCTCATTCGGTGAACCCGGCGTGCCCCGGCAGGTCTAGCGCTCGAGCGCCCCGCGCACGCGCTTGCGATTCACCCGCCAGCCCTCCCAGATCCCTCTGTTGCTGTCCTCCTCCCCGTATTCGTCCCTGCTTTGAGCGATGAACCACTGGAGTAATTGCCTTCTCCTTGGAGCGGCCGAGGGCCGCGACGAGAGAGGATGTCGGAGCGGGAGCCACGAGGGCCGCAGCTCCAATCTTCTCGGCGGAGCTTTCCACCTGAGCCCCTCGCGGGCCATAATCGCGCATGCCTTCCCCCCGCGCCTGGACGCTCGCCGCCATGATTCTGGGATCGAGCCTGACGTTCATCGACGCGACCGTCGTGAACGTGGCGCTGCCGGCGCTCCAGGCGGATCTCGACGCTACCATCACCGAAGTCCAGTGGGTCATCGAGGCTTACGCCCTGTTCCTCGGGGCGCTGATTCTGGTCGGCGGCTCGCTGGGAGACCAGCTCGGGCGCAAGCGCGTCTTCCTCGCCGGGGTGGCGCTGTTCACGACCGCGTCGGCGCTGTGCGGCCTGGCGGGCTCGGCGCGCGTGTTGATCGCCGGCCGGGCGCTCCAGGGCATCGGCGCCGCGTTCCTCGTCCCCGGCAGCCTGGCGATCATCAGCGCGACGTTCGACGACGCCGGCCGGGGCCGCGCCATCGGAACCTGGTCGGGGTTCAGCGCGATGACTTCGGCCCTCGGACCGATCGCCGGCGGCTGGCTCATCGAGCACGTGAGCTGGCGCGCCGTGTTCTTCCTGAACCTGCCGCTGGCGGCGGTCGTGGTGGCGCTTGCCTGGCGCTTCACGGCGGAGAGCCGCGATCCGTCGCGCCTCGGCCACGTCGATTGGACCGGCGCGGCGCTGGCGGTCGGCGGCCTCGGCGGGATCGTGTTCGGCCTGCTCGAGTGGCCAAGCCTCGGCGCGAGCCCCCCGGTGCTCGGCGGGATCGCGGCGGGCGCCGCCGCGCTCGCGCTTCTCGTGCCGGTCGAACGGCGGGCGCGGAACCCGATGCTGCCGTTGAGACTGTTCCGCTCGCGGCCGTTTACGCTCGCGAACCTCCTCACGCTGCTGCTGTACGCCGGTCTTGGCGTCACTCTGTTCGTCGTCCCCATGAACCTCATCCAGGTCCAGCACTACACCGCGACGTCGGCGGGCGCCGCGTTCCTGCCGTTCCCCCTGATCCTGTTCGCGTTGTCGCGCTGGTCGGGCGGTCTGGTCGCCCGGATGGGCAGCCGCTTGCCGCTGACTCTCGGACCGCTGATCAGCGCGGCGGGGCTGGCCCTGTACGCGAGACCGGGCGTCGGAGGCCCGTACTGGACGACGTTCTTCCCGGCGATCGTGGTGCTCGGCCTCGGCATGGCGATCACCGTCGCGCCCTTGACGACGACCGCGATGGGCGCCGTGGAGCGCGACCATGCGGGCGTCGCGTCGGGCGTCAACAACGCGGTGGCGCGCGTCGCCGGGCTGCTCGCCATCGCGGTCTTCGGAGCGCTGCTGGTGAGGACCTTCGATACGCGGGTCCGGCTCCGCCTCGACCCCCTCGAGTTGCCGTCCCCGGTGAGGACGGCGATCGATCGTGAGCTACCGAAGATGGCGGGCGCCGAGCTGGATTCCGTGCCGTCCATGGCGCCGGCGCAGCGGGCCGCCGTCCGGCGGGCGATCGACGAGGCGTTCGTCTCAGGGTTTCGCCTGGTGATGATCGGCGCGGCGGCGCTGGCTCTTGCCGCCGCGATCGCCGGCGCGTCGATCCGCGGCAGATCCGCGACGGGGTCGTTGGACCAGAGCCCTCCCGGTGGTAGGATTTCTTGAAGCTCGAAGCGGCGACCGTAGTCCGCGACGACGGCCGGCCCTCGTTGCGGTCGGCAGGTTGCCGACCGTGCGATCCCTAAGCGATCTGGCGCAAGGAGACAGACCATGTTCACGAACGGGAAGCCATTTTCCAGTTTTTCGGTGAACGATTTGCAGAAGGCGAAGGAGTTCTATCACCGCACGCTCGGATTGGAGGTCTCTGAAAAGCCAGAAGGACTGGAGCTGCACGTTCCGGGCCAGGCGAAAATCTTCATGTATCCCAAGCCGAACCACACGCCGGCGACCTTCACCGTCCTCAATTTCCCCGTTGCCGACATCGAGGAAACGGTCGACGAGCTCTCCCGGAAGGGCGTGCGCTTCGAGCACTATGATGAACCCAACATCAAGACCAACGAGAAGGGGATCGCGCGCTGTCAGGGCGCCCCCAGCATCGCGTGGTTCAAGGATCCCGCGGGGAACATCCTGTCGGTGCTCGAAGAGAAGTAAGTCCTCCATAACGAGGGATCCCTCCGCTCTCGGCGTCCGGAGTCGGGGAGGCGTGTGGCCGATTCGGCGAGGCCGGTGATCGAGCTCCGGGAGGTGAGCCGCCGTTACGGCGACACGCTCGCGGTGGATCGCGTGTCGCTCTCCGTCGGGCGCGGAGAGCTGGTCGTCCTGCTGGGAGGCTCGGGGAGCGGCAAGACCACCACGCTCAAGATGGTGAACCGGCTCATCGAGCCCAGCTCCGGCGGGATCTTCGTCGACGGTGCGGAGGCGCAGTCGGTTCCAGGTCCCGAGCTGCGCCGGCGGATCGGCTACTGCTTCCAGCAAGTCGGCCTGTTTCCGCATCTCACCGTCGCCGGGAACATCGCTGTCACCCCGTCGCTGCTCGGCTGGGATGCGGGCCGCATCGCCCGTCGCGTGGACGAGCTACTCGATCTCGTCGAGCTGGACCCCGCCGCGTTTCGCGACCGGCGGCCGTCCGAGCTGTCGGGCGGGCAGCAGCAACGGGTCGGCGTCGCCCGAGCGCTCGCGGCCGAGCCCAAGGTCATGCTGCTGGACGAGCCGTTCGGCTCCCTCGACCCTCTCACGCGCGATCGGATCCAACAATCGTTCCAGCGGATCCGGCGGCGGCTCGAACTGACGGCCATCTTCGTCACCCACGACATGATCGAGGCGCTTCTTCTCGGCGACCGGGTGGCGGTGATGAACCATGGCAGGCTGGTCCAGGTCGGGACGCCGGAGGAGCTTGTGCGCCGGCCGGCCGACGACTACGTCGCGAGCCTGATGGCGACGCCGGCCCGGCAGGCCGGAGCGCTGAAGGATCTGGTGGGAGGGGAGTCGGGGAAAAGGCAGGAACCGCGATGAGAGAGCAGCTCGCTCTGCTGCCGGAGTACCTGACCGACCATCTCCAGCTCACCCTCCTGGCGCTGCTCCTGGGTTCGATCGTGAGCGTCCCGATCGGAATCTGGTCGACCCGTCGCCGGCGTCTCGGCGCGGCGGTCCTCGTCGTCGCCGGCGTGATCCAGACGATCCCGAGCCTCGCCCTGTTGGCGGTGATGGTCCCGCTTCTCGCCTGGCTGGGCGCGCTCGCCTCCGGCGCCGGGATCGAGATTCGCAGCATCGGCTTCCTCCCGGCGATCGTCGGATTGACGCTCTACAGCATCCTTCCCATCCTGCAGAACACCATCATCGGGATCAACGGGGTCGACCCCGCGCTCCGCGAGGCGGCCCGCGGCGTCGGCATGACCGATCGGCAGCAGCTCTGGCGGGTCGAGCTGCCGCTGGCGATGCCGGTGATCGTGGGCGGGATCCGGACCTCCACCGTGTGGGTCGTGGGGATCGCGACGCTGTCGACGCCGGTGGGGGCGAGCAGCCTCGGGAACTACATCTTCAGCGGCCTGCAGACTCGCAATTTCAAAGCGGTCCTGGTGGGCTGCGCGAGCGCCGCCGGTCTCGCCATCGGCCTCGACACCCTGGTGCGGGCGCTGGAAACGGGAATCCGCCAGCGACGGCCCCAGCTCACCGCCGGCGCGGCCGGAATCTTGGGCGTCCTGACGCTCTACGCCGCCGCCAGCTTCGGGATGGGGGCGGCGGCGGGCGACCGCCCGGTTCTCATCGGCGCCAAGACCTTCACCGAGCAGTACGTCCTGGGCGAGATCCTGGCCACCCACGTCCGGCGCGAAACCGGCCGGAGCGCGAAGGTGGTCCCCTCGCTCGGATCGACCGTGGCGTTCGACGCCCTGCGCGCCAACGACATCGACGCCTACGTCGACTACTCCGGAACGATCTGGGCGACGATCATGAAACGGACGGGGATCCCGCCCGATCGGAGCGAGGTGCTGGAGGAGGTCGGGCGATACCTGAAGAGGGAGCACGGGATCACGCTCGTCGGCGCTCTGGGGTTCGAGAACGCCTATGCCCTGGCGATGCGGGCGGATCGCGCGCGGCAGCTCGGCGCCGACTCCCTCAGCAGGCTGGCGGTGCACGCCCGGTCGCTCGAGATCGCGGGGGACTACGAGTTCTTCAGCCGGCCGGAATGGGCCGCGCTCGAGCGCGTCTACGGCTTCGCCTTCCGGGCCCGCCGAAGCATGGACCCCACGCTGATGTACCAGGCGGTGGCCGAGTCCCAGGTGGACGTCATCAGCGCCTTCACCACCGACGGCCGGATTGCGGCCTACCACCTGGCGATCCTCGAGGATGACCGTCATGCCATCCCTCCCTACGACGCCATCATCCTGGTCGGCCCGCGCCTGGCCCGGGAGCGGCCGGAAGCTCTGGCCGCTCTGCGCGAGCTCTCCGGATCGATTCAGCCGGAGGAGATGCGGCGCATGAATTCCGCCGTGGACCGGGAAGGGCGCAGTCCCGGTGAGGTCGCGCGAGACTTTCTCGACCGCCTTCCCGGATCCCGGCGGACCGGTTCTTAAGTCGGCGGCAAGACGGATGAAAACGCCGCCGGCCGAGGTCAAGCCTGTCTTCGAGCAGCGCCTGCGTGAAGTCTTCCACGAGCGCCATGCCGTCGAATCATGCCTTGGATAGGTGCCGACCTGGGGCTGGCCCTCAGCCGGCCGGGTCGACCAAGGGATGTCAGGTCTCGGCCGGACGCCGCGGTCGGGCCCAGCCCGACGGGCTCAGCCTGACATCGGTTTGCGGCCGACGGGCAAATCACCCTACTTGAATCGCCCGCGGGGCGGGCCGAGAATGGAATGAGCCGTCGAGGGGGTGGGGTGAAACGGAAAGCAGCGCGACGGAGGTTCTGATGGACAACAACGCGGTGATTGCCATCGTAGCGGTGATCGCTATCGTGGCTCTTGGACTGGCCATTTGGTCCGCGGTTCGCAGGCGTCAAAGCAGCCATCTCCGGGATCAGTTCGGGCCCGAGTACGGCAAGGCGGTCGAAACCTTCGGCGGCCCTCGCTCGGCGGAGCGCGAGCTGGCGGCGCGAGAGAAGCGGGTCAAATCGTTCGACATCCATCCGCTGTCGCTCGATCAGCAGCGGGGGTTCACGAAGGCCTGGGAGGAGGCTCAGATACGGTTCGTGGACGATCCGCCGGCGGCGGTCACCGACGCCGATGGGCTGGTCAAGGAAGTGATGCAGGCGCGGGGCTATCCGATGGTCGACTTCGAGCAGCGCGCCGCGGACATTTCGGTGGATCACCCCGAGGTGGTCAACCACTATCGGGCCGCCCGGGCGATCGCGGTGACGAACCGGGAGGGCAAGGCCATGACCGAGGACCTGCGGCAGGCGCTGGTCCATTACCGGGCCTTGTTCGAGGATCTTTTGGAGACGGCGCCGCCCCAACGCAGGGTGAGCGCCCGGTAGGAAGGAAGGAGAGGCCAGGGTCGCGCGGGTGGGGGCTCAGGCTCCGGCCCGCGCGGCTCGCGGAGGTGGAAGCAGCGCCGCGATTCTTATCGCCCGCTCCGTCCGCACCTGCGCGAGCGTGCATTGCCTGGGCGACTTGTCCGGCCTCCAGCGCAAGAAACGCGTTCCATGGCGGAACCGATTCCCCGTGAAGTGATCGTACCTCACTTCGACCACCAAGCGTGGCGCGAGAGGAACCCATTCCCCGAGCGCTGGGTGGACCAGCGGCTCGGACCGCCGGGAGCCGCTCCCGTGAACCCCGGCGGATGAATGAGCGGCTCGAGCTACATCGCGAGGCGGCGGCGCGGCGGGAGACGGCCCGGGCGCCGGCCGTGGCGGTCGCCGGGATCCAGCATCACGTAGCGCAGCGGACGTCCTTCGTCGACGCAGCGCAGCATCAATCCGCCGCGGCTCATGTCGCCCCGGCCCACGAACTCTGCCGGGAAGCGCACCCGGTCGCCGAGGACGCCAGTGAGAAGATCGAGGTATTTCCCGGTGGCGATGCTCCCCAGCAGGATGAAGTGGCATTCGGGTCCCGCCGACGCGGCGAGCCTACCAACGTCGCGCAGGAGCGGCCCGCGATAGCGCCGATCGGCGGGATCAATTGGAACGTCCGCCAGCCGGCGAAGGAACGACAGCGTGATCGCCTCCTCGGGCCGCCTCAATCCGTAGCCGGGAGTGATGACCAGGGCGCCGGGAAGGCCGCGCGGCGGGGAGGAGAAGGCGCCGGCGTAGGCCACCTTGCCGCGGAAGTAGAGGCCGCTCAGGAAGGTGAAGACCTCGGAGAGGGGAGCGCCCCCGGGACTACGGAGCCTGCAGGCCAACTCGAATCCGGCCTTCTCGCTGAGAAGAAGCCCGGCTCGCCGGCCCCCACAGTGCGCGGGGGAAAGAAGATAGATGCGCCTCATGGCTCATTCTAAAGCCGCGTTCTGCGAAAGAGTATTCTCAGGGAACGGACGCCGCAGCCCGGCCGTGAACTTCCTCGGGAAGAGCTGCCGGTCCCGGCGGATGGAGGAAAAGCGCCCCTATTAATAATGAACAGGAAGGACCCGGAGGTCATGACGTGCCCACGGCCCGCCCCGTCGCTCGGGTCCTCTCGGGAGACTTTTCGTGAGAACATAGATGCTTCTGGAATGCAGCTGGGTGGGCGGCTCCGAGGCCTTTGGACTGCCGGGCAGCAGTCGGCTGGGCCGGTCAGTGGCCTCCGAGCGAAATCAAAGAAGGGAAAGGGTGAAAACGAACGGAACGGCGGAAATGACGGGGGCCGGTCGAACCATCTTGCACCGCCTGGCGCGGGAGGCCGCTTGGGTGCCGGCGACGGTTCTCGTGCTGCACGCAGCCCTCGGAGCGATCTTAGGTCACGAGCCCTACCTCGATCCGGTGATGCACCTGCTGGGGGGAGCGGCGGCCGCTTTCTTCTTCCGCCACGCCGGCTCAGCGGCCGCGCCGTTACTCGGAGCGCTGACGGACACGGCGCTGGACCTGCTTTCCTTCGGTCTGACGTGCGCCATCGCCTTGGGGTGGGAATTCGCGGAATTCGTGGTCGACCATATCTTCGACACCAACGTCCAGCTGAGCCTCGGCAACACGATGCGCGACCTATTCCTCGGAGTCACCGGCGCGCTTCTCTACCTGACGGCCCGAAGCGCGCTGGGCGCCGCCCGCCGCCGGATTGCGGAGACGCGAGACTAGGCCTGGCCATAAGCCTCTGCATCGATTTCTACCTGGTCGGCGGGATCATCGTGGGGAGACGGCCGATGCCGTGGCTGGCGCTCGGGATGCTCGGAATCTTCGCGACCTTGTGGTTCTTGCTGCCGCGCGTGCGGGCCCTGCAGCGTCTGGTGATCCGCGGAATGGATCCCTCCAGCTCTCTCGAAGCACCCGGACCGATCGATTCGGCCGCTTAGCGCGCCGCGGCCCGAGCCGGGCTGGCACCCTGGGTGACCGATACCAGGTTGTCGTCGGGATCGCGGTCGATCAGCTTGTTGAAGGGATCGATGCCGGCTTTCACCGGCTGCTGATCGACGACCATCTCGAACGTGCTGGCCGAGCCGTCGACGTGGCGCTTCTCGAGGGCCAGCAGGCGCCCTTCGGACGGTCCCTTCGGATCGCGGCTCCCGAACACCCCGAAGTCGATCCAATCGTCCATCGGAACTTTCGTCTCGCGCCCCGACCCGTCGGCGTGGTACTTCGCGGCGCCGACTTCGATCCGCACGACGTACTTGCCGTCGTCGCGCTTCGACCAGGTGGCGGCGACCGCCTTGTTCTCGTACAAGGTGATCTTCCGGAAGAGATCGTCGAGGATCGCCCGCCGGTCCTCCGGGACCGCCCTCTGGATGTAGTCCAGGAACTCGATCGAGTAGGTGTAGGGCGGCTGCTGGAATGCCGTCGCCTTCACGTATTGCGCCAGCGCCGCGTTGAGCGGCTCCTCTCCGACGTAATCCTTGAGGGCGTACATCACCAGGCTTCCCTTGCGGTAGTGGATGTAGGGCTGGTTCTCCACGAGATAGGAAGGAAGCTCCTCGATCCGCTCGCCGCCGCGCCCTTGCAGGTAGCGGTCCAGCTCGTACTTCAGGAAGCGGCGCATCTTCTCGGGACCGACGAGGTGCTCCATGACCATCAGGGCCGAGTATTGCGACATCGTCTCGGAAAGCAGGGTGGCGCCCTGGACGTTGCCGCCCATCACCTGGTGCGCCCACCACTGGTGCGCCACTTCATGGGCCGTGACGTAGGAGACGTAATCGATCGCGTCGGGCCGATCGTCGAGCCGCGCGATGAAGCCGATGCTCTCGGAGAAGGGAATGGTGTTCGGGAACGACTGCGCGAAGCGCTCGTAACGCGGAAACTCGACGATCCGGACCTGATGGTGCTGATAGGGGCCGAACTCGGTCGTGAAGTAGTCGAGGGATTTCTTCACGGCCGCAATCATCCGGTCGACGTTGTAGGGATGGCCGGGATGGTAATCGATCTCGATGTCGACGTCGTGCCAGCGGTCGCGCTTGACGGCGTAACGGGCCGACAGGTAGGCGAAGAAATCGAAAATCGGGGAGTCCATCTCGTAACGGAAATAGCGCCGGCCGTTGGCGGTCCATTCCCGCTTGAGATATCCCGGGGCAATGGCCATCTGATCCGGGCTGGTGCTGACCGTGGTGGCGAAGCGCACCCAGTCCGCCTCACCGGAGAGGTAGTTGTCGGCGCGCGCCGAGGCGTCGTCGATCTTGGGGAAGCGCTGCACGGGAGGCAAATCGCGGCGGCGGCGCTCGGTCGGATCGTCCAACTCGGCGGTCTTGGAATAGCCGACGTGGGGGAAGAAGTCGGCGCTGTTGAAGAACGTGCCGTTGGCGACGAACTGGTTGCGGCTGCCGTTGTTCACGAATCCGCGGTTCTGAATCGCCAGATCGTAGGTGACCTCCATCCGGCCGCCCGGGGCCAGCGGCGGCTCGAGGCGGTAGATCCGGTAGCCGAGGTCCTTGTCCTCCATGTCGAGCTTTCCGCCGGACGGCTTCAAGGATCGCACGACGACGTCGGGGTTCAGTGAGAGGTGCAGCCGATCGACCGGCGCCCCCGTCTTGTTCTCCAGATCGTAGCGCCCCCGGATGGCGACCGAGCGCGTCTCCGGATAGATGTCGACGTCGGCCTCGACGCCGGTGATGCGCGGCTGCGGAAGCCGCAGGTACTTCCGGTACTGCTTCTCGTAGCGCGCCTGCCGGTCGTAGCCCGTCTTCGTGGGCCGGTAGTGATTCAGGACGTTGGTGTTGTAGAAGATGAAGGCGCCGGCGGCCAGCGTCCCCGCAGCCGCGGTGACGAGACTCGCAGCGGCGGGGCGCGTCAGCCGCTGGCGGGCGACCCGCAACCGCAGCCGGAGCGAGGCTTCGGAGCCCCGTACCCACAGAAGGTGCGCCAGGACGACCAGACCCAGACAGACCAGCCCCCAATAGAGATAGAACCAGGCGAGCGGCTGGACGAAATGCCCGTAACCGTTCATGTCGGAATAAGGGGCGTCCGGAGTCGTGCCGAAACGGTAGAGATGGTGCTCGAGCCGCATCGCGGGCAGGACGAAGCCGGCGATGTAGAATAGGCTCGACGCGAGCCAGCCGACGAACTTGTTGTCCACCAGGACCTGCACGAACAGGCACAGCGCGGCATAGAACAGGAACTGCGGCAATCCGACCAGGAACAGCCCTTTGAGGTAGAGCGGGATTTCGAAGTTCGAGTAGCCGGTGCTCGCCTGGTACCCCATGCAGGTCAGCATCACGGCGATCTGCATGACGACGATGATCGCCCCGAGGGCGCAGAGCTTCGAGGCCCACCCAATCCAGGTCGGAACGGGCAGGGCGTCCAGCAGCTCCGACATCCTCAGGTTGCGCTCGCGCCAGACCATGTCGCCGCTGTAGAACGTCAGGACCAGGAACAGGAAGAGGCCGAACGAGCCGATGATGGCCCGCAGCATCAGGTTGGTGACGGGGTAAACCTTCGTCCCGTAGATGTCGTCGAGCGCATAGATGCTCCCGAAGACGTTCAGGAGCCCGGCGAACAGCATCACCATGAACGGCGCGCCCCGCAGAGCGCCCAGCGTCTCGATGCGCGTCTGGCGCACGAACTGTGACCAGGCCGCCGAGCGGCCGAAAGCTCGCGGGGCGGCGGGCAAAGGCGCCGAGGCCGCCGCCGGAGCGCCGGCCGCCGCGCTCTCGGCTTCCATCTGCCGCCGCGTGCTGCGGCGGGCGCCGCCGCCCGCGACGGTCGTGAATCGGAAGCGCGCCCAGGTGAAGACTAGGACCACGGCCGCGACCGCCAGCCAAAGGAGGCGGTTCTCGAGAAGAATGCCGCGCAAAGGCATCGCGCCGGTGTTCTTCTCGATCACCGTCCAGTAGCGCGTCACCAGCTCGAACGCCCCGAACCCGTAGGGGTCGGCGAGCGCCGCGAGGTTCCGATTCTCGAGATCGCCGAGAAAGATCCCCGAGATCGCGTACCCGACGAAGAAGACGACGACGCCGGCATAAGTCCACAGGAGGCTGCGGGTCAGCGTCGCCAGCGCGAAGAAGATCGCGCCGGTGATGATCACGTTGGGCAGGACGAACGCCAGCATCGAGAAAAGATAGGGCGCCAGCTGGAAGGGGCCGATGCGCTCCGGCTCTAGCCACGGCATCATGCCTCCGATCGCGACGCCGAGCAGGACGGCGATGTACACCAGCCACGACACGACCATGGCTCCGGCGAGACGCCCGAACAGATAATCGGCCTTGCGCACCGGCAGCGAGAAGAAGATGGCGTCGGCCTGCGTCTCGAAGTCCCGGTAGACGCTGCCGGCGGCGAACGCCGTGGTCAGGAAAGTGCCGATGAGGGTCATGACCAGGAGCATCTGCATCAGCACGAAGGGAGCGTTCCGGTTGACGCTGCCAATCGCCCCGCCCACGACGATCACGTCGGTGGTCACGGCGCCGAAGGTCATCAGGAAGAACAGGATCGCGGCGATCCAGAAGAGCGGCTGGCGCAGCTGGTAGCGGATCTCGAAAGCGAAGATTCTCCAGAACATGAGGCTCACGCCGCCTTCTGGTTGGCGTCGCGCAGCGTGGAGAAGTAGACGTCCTCGAGGTCGGCCGAGACCTCTTCGAAGGTGGGATTGGGCCGGGCCGGCGACAGGACGTGCAGCGCCGTGCGCCCGGCCACCAGGTGGGTTGAAATCACGCTCATCTCCCGCTCGTAAGCCGCAATCTGGTCGCGCGGCACGATCTTCTTCCAGACGCGGCCGCGCAGGCTCTCGATGGCCGACTGCGGCTCGCCGCTCACCAGGACGCGCCCCGCGGCGATGATCGCCATCCGGCTGCACAGGTCGCTGACGTCCTCGACGATGTGCGTCGACAGGATGACCACGACGTTCTCGCCGATCTCGCTCAGCATGTTGTGGAAGCGGAGCCGCTCCGCCGGATCGAGCCCGGCGGTCGGCTCGTCGACGATCATCAGGCGGGGATTGCCGAGAAGCGCCTGGGCGATCCCGAAGCGCTGCTTCATCCCTCCGGAGAAGGTCCCCAGCTTCCGCTTCCGCACGTCCCAGAGGTTCGTGCGGTGCATGACCGCCTCGACGATTTCGGCGCGCTTCCGTCCGTCGACGATCCCCTTGAGGACGGCGAAATGCTCGAGCATCTCCAGGGCCGAGACCTTGGGATACAGCCCGAACTCCTGCGGCAGGTATCCGAGCGTCCGCCGCACCGCGTCCTTCTGCCGGAGGACGTCGATCTCGCCGAAGGTGATCGAGCCGGTGTCGGGCTCCTGCAGGGTGGCGATGGTGCGCATCAGCGTCGACTTGCCCGCCCCGTTCGGCCCCAGCAAGCCGAACATTCCCGCCGGGATCCGGAGCGAGACGCCTTTCAGCGCCTGGACGCCGTTGGAATAGGTCTTGGAGATGTTGTCGACGACGAGCTCCGGGGTCATGGTTCCTCCTCGCGTGTCAGGGTGACTACCTCTATTACGCATCATGGCCCGGTTCGGTTCTTGGAATGTCCGTTTCTGGCACATGCGGGGGCCGGCTCGTCCTTCTCAAAGCATCTTATCCCAGGAGGTTACCTCTCAGGCTCGGCAAAACGGGCGCGCACGGGAGGCGGCGCCTCTCAAGGAATCCACGAACCCGCGGCGAGCCGCTGGAATGCATTGTCGGGGAGCCTGTCCTGCTGTATCCTGAGGCCTCTCGAAGCAAGCCTCAGGGAAGTGAACCGTGGCACGACTCCTCTCGACGCTCGTGCTGGTCGTGGGCTGGTCGGTGATCCCGTCCTTCGCCCAGACCGACACCTCGGCACCCAACCTGGCCGGGTTCTCCTTCTCGCCGGCCTCCATCGACACGACCGACGCCTCCCGGACGGTGACCGTCACGTTCCACGTGACCGACAACCTGTCCGGAGTCGCGTCGGCCCGCGCCATCTTCGCGAACCGGGACGTGCCTTCCGAGCCGCTCGGCTGCGAGAGCGCGGCGCCGCAGAGCGGCACGGCGCTGGACGGCACCTACGTCTGCCAGGTGACCTTCCCGCGGTTCTCGTCTTCCGGGACCTGGCAGGTCTCCACGGTCGAATTGGTCGACCAGGCTTCGAACCAGACACTCCTGTCGACGGCGGCGCTTGCCGGCATGGGGTTTCCCACCGATCTGCAGGTCTGGAGCGCCCCCGACACGGCGCCTCCGCTGCTCACCGGATTCAACTTCGTTCCCCGGGCGGCGGACGCCTCCCAGGGACCGGTCACCGTGCAGGCTTCCTTTCACGCGACGGACGACCGGTCGGGAATCGCCTGGGCCAAGGTGACCTTCGTCGGCCCCCCGCCGGCGGGGACCGTGCTCGGCTGCACCGGCCAGGCGGTGACGGGAGGGGAGCCGGCGCTCGACGTGGTTCTGGTGTGCAACGCCGTGCTTCCCCAGGGTTCGGCGCCGGGTGTGTGGACGGTCTATGCGGTCGAGACGCAGGATGCGGCGGGCAACCTTTACCAGGTACAGACGTCCAATCTTCCCGGGCTGGGATTCCCTTCCGAGCTGAACGTCACGACGCAGCCGGACGTCACTCCCCCGAGCCTCAGCGGTTTCTCCTTGAGTCCCTCGGCCGTCGACGCCGAGGCGGGCGGGACGGCGACCCGACTGAGCTTCACCGCCGCCGACGACTTGAGCGGCGTCGCTTCGGTGGCGGCGGTTCTCGTCTCTCCCGGCTCCTCGCCGCAGAGCCGGAGCTGCGCGAGCACGCTGCCGGACAGCAGCCCTTCCCTGAGCGGAGCCTATCATTGCGACCTCGCGTTTCCGGCCGATTCTCCCGAAGGCGTGTGGAAAATCTCCCAGGTCGTGGTGAGCGACGCCGCGGCGCACAATCGGACCTATGCGACCGCCGATCTTTCGCTATCCGGCTTCCCGGTGGATCTGTCGGTTGGATTCCTCCCAGGGGCGCCGCGCGCCCTCGTCGAGCAGCCCGCCGGCGGCCTCTCGATCCGCGGCGACAGCCTCACCGTCGCCGCTCGTCTGGCGCAGGGAAGCCCGGCGGGGATATCGGCGACGGCGGGGGTGCGCTTCGAATATCGCTCGCTTCCCTTCGGCAGCTTCGCCGCGATTCCGGCCAAGGACGCCACGCAGCCCAATCCCGACACGACCTATCCCTACGTCATCCACTGGGATCTCGCGGCCGTGGCCGACGGCGACTACGAGCTGCGCGCCGTCGCCCACGGCGGGTCCGGAGCGCCGGATCCGTCCCCCGTTCCCATCACCGTCCACGTGACGGCCGGCGGCTCCGACATCGAGGAGCATGTGAATGCCCAGGGCCTGCAGGAGAGCCGGACGGCGGCGGGCTTGGAGACGGTCACGGCGGCCTCGGGAAGCCGGGCGCCTCGCGGCGGCATGACGGCGTGCGAGTTCCCCGCAGGATCCCTGGAGGCGCCCGCGGACACGATCAAGATCGTCCATCCCGATCCGGCCGTCGAGGCGGCGAAGCTGGAGCAGCCGGCGCAGAGCATCGGCGTCTTCGTCGACGTCGCGCTCGAGAGCGGGCAGACGGACCTGGCCCAGGGGCTGCAGGCAGCTCTCGACATCGGCTATCCCGACGCCGACGGGAACGGCCTGGTGGACGGTACCGCGGTCCGCGAGCAGGATCTGGAGCTGGCGCGCCTCGACACGGTTCTCGACCGCTACGTCCCGATGCCGCCCTGGGCGGTCCTCACGGAGCACAACCGGGTGCGCGGCTCGATCGTCAGGACCGGCCGGTTCGCCCTGATCGCCCCCGTGGAGGCGAAGATCCGGTTCCTGTCCGACGTCACGACGCTCACCTGGGATCCTCTGAGCGAAGCTTCGAGCTACCACGTCTATCGCGGGGCCCTGACGCTGCTTCGCGACACGAACGCCGACGGCCTGCCCGATGGGGGCTACGGCGAGTGCCGGGACTTTCTCGATCCGGTCCAGACCGATCTGGTCTTCTCGGACGCGGGGACTCCCGCCGGTTCTGGAGCCGGCTGGTTTTACCTGGTGACCTTCCAGACGCCCGGCGGCGAGAAAGGCGCGGGAAACACGAGCCAGGGGCTGACCCGAACCCTGGTCCCAGCGTGCCCGTGACTCGGCTGCTCCAACCACAAAAAAAAGGCGCGGAGCCGGAGCTCCGCGCCTTCCCCTGCCGCAATGGCTCAGTGGATCACGTTGCCGTCGGCGGTGACTCTCAGCTCATACTTGTCGTCGATCGAGTTCACCTGGAACCCGAACATGAGGACCTGCCAGCTGCCCGCCTTGGGATTCGCAATCACCACACGCTCCGGGTCGCTCAACGTCGCCCCGGCCGTGCTCATGACTCCGTCAGGATCCACGAGGACCATGTCGATGTCGTTGGTGGGGTAGTGCGAATAGCCCTCACGCCACAGAAGACGGAATTCGGCCGAGGCGACTCCGGTCGGCATCGTCACGGTGCGGGTGAGGACGTCGCCTTGAAGGATCTTCCCCTGCTCGGTGAGCTGCGGAAGGGGATCGACCACGGAGACGATGGAGATGTCCGCGCTGACGTCGCCGGCGTTCGTCCAGTCGCCATTCGGCGTGATGCGGATCAGACCGAATTCGGGATTGTTGAGCACCCACTGGCCGCCCTTGGTGAAGGTCTGGACGAAGTAGCCGGTGGTCCCCGACTGGCGGGAGGTCTTGGCCTTGTGGATCGTGAGGAAGATGTCGTCTCCGAACAGGGCGTTCTGCTGAGAGGGCGGCAGCGAGGCCGCGAAGTTGGACAGGGTAACGATCACTTGCGCTGTGTTCGGCGTTACCTCGTAGATGATCTCGCCGCGCTGCCCGGGCCTCAACGGCCCGACCGACTGCGCCACGGTGCCGTTGGCGACCGGCAGGCCGGCGATCAACGTGACGTTGCTCTTCACACTTTTTGACGGCGTGGGCCAGGTGGGCAGGGCGTCCGGCACGTTGCCGGCCGCCAGCATCGCCCGCGCCGCGCCGGCGTCCACGAAGCCGAGCCCCTGATCCTGCGGGCCCGAGCTGTCTCCCAGCAGGTTGGGATTGGCCGAGGCAACGATGGCATTGTGGATCTGCCGCGCCGTGGCGGCCGGGAACGCCTGGCGCAGGACCGCCGCGATGCCGGCCACCGTCGGCGAGCTGAAGCTGGTGCCGCCCGCGAAGCTGATGCCGTTGACGGTCGTCGCGAACCCCTGGCCGTAGCTCCAGTCGCCGTTGGCGCTCACGTCCGGACCGCGGGTCCCATCGGCGTTGGGGCCGCGCGAGCTGAACGACGCGGTCTGGACGTGGGTCGTGGGCCGGTAGAAGCGGCCGATCCCAAGGCCGAACTGGAGATCGCGGACGATGCGCTCATAACCGGCGATGCTGGAGGCGCCCACCGAGATGGACGAGAAGGAGCTGGCGGGGCTGCCGGAGGTCAAGCCGGAGGGACCCGCGTTGCCCGCGGAGGTGGCGACGACGATGTCGTGATCGAGCAGCGCGTCGACGGCGGTATCGAAGATGTCGTGCCCCGAGAAGAGCGTGGGACCGCCCAGGCTCATGTTGACCACCTGGATCTTCACTCCTCCGGGAACTCCCGTGTCGTACATGGTGCGCAGATCAATGGCGCGATCGATGGCCGCCAGGATGGCCGACGTGGAGCAGCCGCCGTCGCAGACCCGCATCGCGTAGATGCTGGAAAGCGGCGCCGAGCCGATCATCGGGATGCGGTTCGGCAGGATGATGGCGCCCGGCAGGTAGGCGTTCGTGGCCCGGAAGAACGTGCTGGCCGTGTTGAAGCTGAAGACCACGTTGGCGGAGATCATCCCGGCGACGAAGGTTCCGTGCCCGTCGTTGGCGAAGTTCGAGCAGCCCTTCGCGTCGCCGATGAAATCCTCGCAGCCGATCACCGAGCCGTCGAGCGACAAGTGAGGGAACCCCGGACGGATGCCGGAATCGATCACGCCGACGACGATTCCCTGTCCCGCAAAGCCGTCGGCATGGAGGACGCCGACTCCGGTCGTCGCGTTGTTGATCAAGTAGGCATCCGGATTCGCGGCCGCGAAGGCGGGAAGATCGGCCGACGCGATGACCTCGCTGGACTCAATGGCCACGTTCTTGACGTCCGACGCGGAAGCCAGCGCGCCGTCGCGCAGCGCCAGATTGTCCACCGGATCCGGCAACGGAACCTTGAGGTCCTTGGAAATCTTGCCAGGGCCGGTGAGCACGCTCAGACTTTCGATGGCGGACTTCGGAATGCGCGCGGCGATGCCGTTGAAGTTCCGGTATTGCCGCGTGACCGTCCCCCCGGCCGCCACAACGGCCTCGATCACGGGGCTGTACGGCTTGGAGACGTCCAACAGGACCGCGTCCATCCCGTCGCTGTCGGACTTGGCGGCGCCGCCTCCTCCTCCGCCGTCATCGGTGGGCTTGAGAAACCGCGGCCTTTCGACCGCTTGGGGAATCCCAATCGTGGCGGCGATGTTAGCGAGAACCAGCAACACACACAGGCCGAGCCACAGTGATCTTCGGCGCACAAGCTTCATGGGGCCTCCTTGGCCTAGGGGAAGAAGGGCGAGGGGAGCGGCGATTTCAACTTGGAAGCACGAGGATCCGTGAACAAATCCCGGAGAGCCGGTCGAGCCATGGGCGATGATTCACGAGACATACGAAGCCTGACCGGGCCTGGGTACGCCCCGCGCGAAAATCCTTACAGATGGCGCCGCGGAGTAATGCCACGGCGCAGCATGGCGACGAGCGCGAGAGAGTGGCTTTAATCCGCTTTCGTATACCCGCCCGAGGCCGGTTTGTCAAGGACGAAAAAGCCCGTAGTCATTGGCCGCTTCGCATCTGGAACGTCGCAAAGACCCCGTTCGGCTGGTCGGGATCCGCTTTTACCCCCGCGGCTGGAGGTCGTCCCGGCAGGCCGGGGTCGAAGCGCTCGTTGAGGATGAGGATGGGGAGCGGAAGGCGGCGAGGTCAAAGAGCCGGAAAGGCGTAGGTCACGGCGGGCGTGCTCCAGCCGACCCGCCGCGACGCCGAGGACGTTCGAGCCTCTCCAATCCGGGCTCCGTGTCGCCAAGCCCAGGCGGCTTCAAATGACCGCATGTGACGCAGCCGAGCTGGGTGTGCCGGGACGGAGCGGCCCTTCTTGGGATCGGAATGGGCCATAATTCAGGGGGATCGCACCTAAATGGCGACGCGGCACGCGGCGATCCGGGATGGGAGATCGAACCTGGCAGCACAGCGGATTGACGTCGCGGTCGTGGGAGCGGGAGCCGCGGGGCTGGCGGCCGCCTCGCAGCTGCGAGGCAAGGGCCTGCGCGTCGAAGTGCTCGAGGCGCGCGGGCGGATCGGCGGGCGCATCTTCACGCACCGCGACGAGCGAGCGCCCTTCCCCGTCGAGCTGGGGGCGGAGTTCGTCCATGGCGACGCTCCCGAAACGTCGCGGATCCTGGAGCGCGCCCGTCTCTCGGCCTGCGAGGTGCGCGGGGAGCACTGGCTTGCCCAAAGCGGCGCGCTGCGGCGGACGAGCTTCTGGAAGGGAGTCGACCGCGTCTTGCGGCGGATCGATCCGAACGACGACGACGAATCGGTCGCCGCGTTTCTGGCGCGGAAGCCGGGAGGTCGGTCGCTCGCCCGCCAGCGCCGCGCCGCCCGGGAATTCGTCCAGGGGTTCTACGCCGCCGATCCGGAGCGCCTCAGCGCCCATTCCGTCGCCGCCGGCGACGACGAGAGCCCGAGCGAGGCGGCTTCGCATGCCGCGCGCCTCGTCGAGGGATACGACTGCGTTGCCGCCCGGCTGGCTCGGGGTCTTGGCGCGCGGCTTCATCTCCGGGCGAGCGTCACCGAAATCGCCTGGGAGCGCGGCGGCGCCGAGCTGACCGTCCGATCGAGATCGGGCCGGACCCGGCGGATCGCGGCGCGCTGCGCCATCCTCACCGTGCCCCTCGGCGTCCTCCAGGCGCGAGGGGACGAGCCGGGAGGCATCCGCTTCCGTCCGGATCCGCCCTACATCCGGCGGGCTCTCGGCGCGCTCGCCATGGGCTCCGTCATGCGTCTGGCGTTCTGGGTGAAGGAATTCCCGTGGCAGCGCGCCGCCGCAGCCTCGCGAGACCTCCAGCTCGACCATCTCAGCTTCCTGCACCTGAAGCGCGATCCGTTCCGCGTCTGGTGGACCGCCTATCCACTGCGCCGCCCGGTGATGGTGGCGTGGAGCGGGGGGCCGCCGGCCGCCGAACTGTCGCGGCGGAGCCGCCCGGAGGTCGAATCGATCGCGCTGCGCAGCCTGGCGGAGGGGCTGGGCGTCTCGATCCGGCGGGTCTCGTCGTGCGTCAAGGAGATCTGGACCCACAACTGGGACGCCGATCCGTACGCGCGCGGCGCCTACAGCTATCCTCTGGTGGGCGGCTCGGAGGCGGCGAAGTCCCTGGCGAGACCGGTAGAATCGACTCTTTTCTTCGCGGGCGAGGCGACCGATCCCGAAGCAGCGGGCACGGTCGAGGGAGCGATCGCGACCGGTTTGCGGGCGGCCCGGCAGGTGAGCGCCCTGTTCCGGCGGAAGGCGGGCGCATGAGTGCTCCCACGATGGAAGCCCGGCTCGCGGTGCGGCAACGGCCGGTCGCCAGCAGCCCGATCATGCTGCAGAAATGGCGGGATCTCCTGTTCCTCCACTGGGAATACCCCACTGAAGCGATCCAGCGGACCCTGCCCGAGGGGCTGTCGGTCGACACCTTCGAGGGGAAAGCCTATCTGGGGATCGTTCCTTTCTTCATGCGGGACGTCCGGCCTCCTGTCCTTCCCGCTTTCCCGGGCGTTTCGAACTTCCTGGAGCTGAACTTCCGCACCTACGTCCACGACCGCAACGGGATCCCCGGGGTCTGGTTCTATTCGCTGGACGCCAATCAGTGGCTGGCGGTGAAGACGGCCCGGGCCCTGTTCCACCTACCTTATTACTACGCGGCCATGACGGCCTGGACCGACGCGGCCAAAGGCATCTGCTACCGGGCCCGCCGGGAGGCTGCTCCGGAGCGCGAGCTGTCGTACGATTATCTCGCCCGGGGACAAGACGTCGCGTCGGAGCCGGGCTCCCTGGAGTTCTTCCTGATCGAGCGCTACGTCCTGTTCGCCTGGGCCGAGGCCTCCCGGACGCTCTACTCGGCGCGCGTCTGGCACCGGCCGTATCCTCTGGAGACGGTCGAAGTGACGCGTTGCGACGCGGAGCTGTTCGCCCTCGACGGCTTTCCGCCGCCGGCGCGCCGGCCGGATCACCTCCTGTTCTCCCACGGCGTCGACGTCGAGGTCTTCATGCCGCGCCGAGTAATCTAGACCGCTTGACCGAGGAAGCTGCTTTTTCTAGGCTCAACCGATGTCCGAGCCTCAATTCAACGCCAATACAGGATTCGCTCTCCTCGGAGAGCTGGCCCGGCTGACGGCCCCTCCGGCGGACAGCGACGAGATCTGCGACCAGGGGCTCGCCCTGATCGCCAAGGCCCTCGGCGCCCAGGCAGCCCTGGGGTTCGAGACGGCGGAGCCGAGCCCGGCGCTGCGCCTCACATGCCGCTGGGGGAGGCCGTCTTCCGAAGATCTCGGCGCGCTGGCCGAGAGAACGGCGTCCTTGGGCGAACTGACCGAGGAGAAGGGACCTGGCGGGACGTCTTCGCGGCGCGTGGCGATCCCAATCGCCGACGAAGCGGGCGTCATGGGGGTGATGGTGCTCGAAGCCCCGGCGCGCTGGAACGCCACCGCGCGCCTCTTTGTCCAGAGCGCGGCGCGGACGCTCGGCGCCGCGCTGCGGGTCCAGCGCATGCTGGAGGAGACGCACCGGCAGGGGGAGCTCCTGGCCCGGCGGAACATCGAGCTGGAGGTGCTGCGCGAGTTGGTCGGCTCTCTCCAGGGCCTCGAAGACGAGGAGGAGATCCTGCAGACGGCTCTCGACCTGGTCCTCCAGCGGCTCGGGCTGACCGCGGGGTGGGTCTTCTGGGGTGAGGCGAGCAGCGGAGAGCTGGGCCTGGCCGCCGCGCGCGGCGTCGCGAAGAAATTCGTGATCGAGGCGCGCGAGAAGGGGATCGGAGGCTGCCTGTGCAAGGACGTCTTCGAGACCGGGCGCCTGCGCTTCGCGAGGAACACGACCGAGTGCCCGCGCCTTCCCGATCTGGTCCAAGGCACCGAGCCGATGACCCACGCCTGCATCCCTCTGAAGTTCGAGCGGGGGACGCTCGGGGTGATGAACATCGCCAACCGGCCCGGCCGGCTGTTCTCGCCGCAGGAGCTGCAGTTCCTGGAGACCTTCGGCAACCAGGTCTGCCTGGCCGTCGACAAGACGAGGACGGCGCGCGCCGAGAGCCGGAGCAACGCCGAGGCTAAGGCGCTCGCCTCGCTCGCCCGCGCCATCGGAGGAAGCCTCAAGGAGGAGCACGTCCTCTCGGCGCTGGCCGATTACACGCGGGAGCTGCTGAGCGCCGACGTGTGCGCCATCTTCCTGGGCGAGAAGCCCTCCTCCCTGCTGTTCGCCCATCTTTCCGGACCGCCGATGGAGGGGCTGGAAGTCGGCCGTTCCGTGGACCTCGAGGCGATCGGCTCCCGCGCCTTCTCGAGCGCTCTGAACCAGCGCGCCTCGATGGTCGTCCCCAACGCCCTGGAGGATCCGCGCGGGAATCCCCAGCTGGCCCGCCGCTGGGGCATCGGATCGGCGATCATCATCCCCCTACTGGCCCACGACCGTCCTTGCGGGCTCCTCGTCGCGGGGCGCTCGCAGCCCTCGAATTGGAGCGAGGAGGAGATGAAGCTGGCCGATGCGCTCGCCGGCCAGGCGGCCGTCGCCATCGACAACGCGCGCCTCTACCGGGAGGCGCAGGACGCCTTCCTACGTCTCCAGCAGGCCCAGTACGGTATGATGCGGGCCGAACGGATGGCGACGGTCGGGACGCTGGCGTCGTCCTTGGCGCACGAGGTCCGGAACCCGCTCAACTCGATCAACCTGCAGCTAGTGCTTCTCGCCCGGCGGGTCGCCAAGCTCGGAGCCCAGGAGGAGATGGCCGGGCTGCTCGAGACGGCGCGGCGCGAGATCGCCCGGCTCGACAGCCTGGTGGAGGAGTTCCTGTCGCTCTCGACGATCGACCGGATCTCCCTCGCCGCGGCGCAGCCGGAGGAAGTGGTCCGCGAGGTGACCGCCCTGCTGGCTCCGATGGCACGCACCCGCGGCATCGAGGTCTCGGAGGATCTCGACGGCCCGCTCCCGCCCATCTCGATGGATCGGGAGAAGATCAAGCAGGTGCTGATCAACGTGGTGCGCAACGCCATCGAGGCGATGCCGGAAGGGGGATCGCTGCGCCTGTCGATCCGGCGGAGCGACGAGATGGTGGCGATCGACGTGGCCGACACCGGGACCGGGATCGCCCCGGGCCTCGACGTGTTCGACTTCTTCGTCAGCACCAAGCGGGGAGGCACCGGCCTGGGATTGCCGATCGCCCGGCGCATCGTCGAGGGCCACGGCGGCTCCCTGAGCTATCGCAGCGATCCGGGCCGGGGAACCACGTTCACGATCGCGTTGAAGGCCCGATGAGCGCGCCGGCGGCGCCGGCGCCGGGCGGAGGCCCATGAGCGAGGCGCAGGGACGCATCCTGGTCGTCGACGACGAGGAGACGGCGCGCAAGAGCCTGGGCCAGATCCTGTCGGACGACGGCTACGAAGTCTTGCTGGCGGCAGACGGCGGAGAGGCGCTGCGCCTCGTAGCGCAGGAGTCGCCCGCCGTCGTCCTCACCGACTTGAGGATGCCGGGCATGGACGGCCATGAGCTCCTGAACCGCGTCCGCCAAGGCTACCCCGACGTCTCGGTCGTGATCATGACGGCGCACGGCACGATCCGCAGCGCGGTCCAGGCTCTGCAGGAAGGCGCCGAGGACTACCTGACGAAGCCGATCGACGTGGAGGAGCTGGAATACCTGCTCGGCCGCATCCGCAAGAGGAAGTCGCTCCTGGCCGAGACGCGCATGCTGCGCGAGCGGCTGGACGACAAGTACCGGTTCGAGAACATCATCGGGCGCAGCCCTGAGATGCTCGAGGTCTTCCGCCTCGTCGAACAGGTCGCTCCCACCCAGGCGTCGATCCTGATCGGCGGCGACAGCGGCACCGGCAAGGAGATGATCGCCCAGGCGATCCACCAGCGCAGCCCGCGCCGCGAGGCGCCGTTCATCAAGGTCTCGTGCGCCGCCCTGCCCGAGACCCTGCTGGAAAGCGAGCTGTTCGGCCACGAGCGCGGCTCCTTCACCGGCGCGGTCGCCCGGCGCTCCGGGCGGTTCGAGCTGGCCGCCGGCGGCACGATCTTCCTCGACGAGATTGGCGACATCCCGGCGGGGATGCAGGTCAAGCTCCTCCGCTTCCTCCAGGAGAGGCAGTTCGAGCGGGTCGGGGGAAACCAGACGCTGACGGTCGACGTCCGGGTGATCGCCGCGACCCACCGGAACCTGCCGAACCTGATCCGGGAAGGGAAGTTCCGTGAGGATCTCTACTACCGCCTCAACGTCATCGAGATCGTCATCCCGCCCTTGAAGACGCGCAGCCAGGACATTCCGCTGCTCGTCGATTTCTTCCTGCACAAATTCGCCCAGGCGAACGCTAAGGAGATCACCGGGCTCACGGAGGAGGCCCTGGCCGCTTTGATGAGCTATGCCTGGCCCGGGAACGTGCGCGAGCTGGAGCACGCCATCGAGCGGGCGGTGATCCTGGCGCGCGAGCCGGTGATCGATCTGTCCCTGTTCCCGACGCTGCCGCGCCTGGAGCCGGTGACCCGGAAAGCGGCGGGACTGGCCATTCCGGGTGCCAGCCTGGCCGACATCGAGCGCGACGCCATCCAGCGGACGCTGGAGGCGGTGGGCGGCTCCACCGCCCGCGCGGCCGACATCCTGCAAATCAGCCCGCGGACCATTCAATACAAGATGAAGCAGTACCGCTCGCGCGGCGTCGCCATCGACGAGAGGCGGGAGAAAGAGCCAAAGGAAGAAGCCGCGGACGGACCGGAAGAGTAGACCGGAGCGACCCGGCCCGGGAAGCGATCCCGGGCCGGGTCGCGATCAGTCCCGTGTTTTACGGACAGCCGTGGCCGGAAGCGGCAATCTCCGCGTCGCGCGAGCCGACTTGCGTGGCGTCGCCGCCGTCGTAGGTCCCGTTCCCTCCTCCGGTCACCTTGCGCGCCGCGAACCACCAAACCTCGCCCACCGCCGGAACCGCCGTGTAGGGCATCGAGGTCTCGACCCGGTTGTCGGCGACGCAGGCCTTTGTCGCCTGGGCGAAATCGCCGCCGGTGCTTTGCAACGTCGCGGCGTCGCCGCGGACCACGTCGTAGCTGGTGGCTCCGATCATGGACGACCACCAGAGGAGCGCCGGCTCCATGGTCAGTCCGAAGTACGCCGTCAGCCCCGGGTCGCCGAGAGTCATCGCCGACATGGTGCCGACGGTGATGAGCCGCCGCCCCATGGCGATCGCGGTGATGCCCATGCCGGAGAGCGTCGGGTTGGCGTTGATCGCCGCGGCGAGCGCGGCGACCACCTGCTCGGGGGTTTCGCCCGGCGTCGTGTTGACCGTGATCACCACTCCCGACACCGTGATCTGCACGGTGCCGCCCTGTCCGAGCCCGCCCACCTCATAGTAGTACTCGTTGTCGCATCCCGCCGAGCAGGCATCGCCGCCCGCCAGGTTCCCGTCGTCGCATTCCTCGGTCGGGTCGATCGCCGCGTCGCCGCACTGCACCGTCTGGAACTGCCGCATCATGTCGTGCTCCTCATGCTCCAGGATGTGGCAGTGGTACGGGTATCTTCCCTTGTAAGCGTCGAAGCGCGTGATGACCCGGAGGATCTGCCCCGGTGCCACCATGGCGGTGTCCTTCCAGCCGCTCTCCTCCGCCCCGGGAGCCTGGGGAGTTCCGTTGGGAATGATCTCGCCGTTCGGACCTTTGGTGAATCCGTCCCGATCCAGGATCTGGAACATCACCAGGTGCATGTGCATCGGATGCGACACGCCCGAGTCGTTGATGTATCTCCAGATCTCCACGGTGCCCAACTCCGGATATTCGGTGATGTCGTCGAAACGCAGAGAGTTGATCGACCACATGGAGCGGCCGCATCCGTCGGTCAGGTCCTGCTTCAGCCGGAAGTCGCGCGTCTGCACCGCCTGCGCCGGGTTGAGCCGTTGGATCGGGCGCAGCGTGGCCGGGATCGGGTCGACATCGCCCGCCTGATTGGTGACCCGGAACTCCATCACCTGGGGCAGGTCGGGAACGCCGTTCGGGAAAGGCGCGGCCGCGCTGTTCTGCAGCAGGATGTGATCCCCGCTGGCGTACCCGACGAAGTCCACGATCACCTCGTAGCGCTCTCCGGGTCCGATAGTCAGCGACCCGACGCCCGGAACCGGAGCTTCGAGCAACCCGCCTTCGTCGCCGACGACAGTGAAGTTCAGCGTCCCCGACGGCGGGACGAGCGACAGCGTGTAGACGCGCGAGGTGCTGCCGTTCAGCAGCTTGAAGCGGTACTTTCCCTTCTTGACGCTCAAGTAGGGCCAGATTTTTCCGTTGACCATCACCTTGTCGCCGAACCAGTGATCCATCCACATGGCCGGGTACTTGAGCGACCCATCGGGGTTGAGCTTCTTGTCCTGGATCACGAGCGGGACTTCGTATTGCCCGGCCGGAAGGTTGATGGCGTCTTCCACCGAATCGCGAATCAGGTAGGCTCCGGCCAGACCCATGTAGACGTTCAGGCGGGTGACGCCCAGGGCGTGATCGTGGAACCAGATGAATCCCGCCTGCTGGTCGTTCGGGTAGGTGTAGGTCACGGGGGGATCCCCGGGAAGGAACGTCGACTCCGGATAGCCGTCGAACGCCGCCGGCACGTGGCCGCCATGCAGATGGACCACGGTCTTGGCCTTGTTCTCGGCGCCGTGGATGCAGGTCATCCCTTCGCTGTCGGTCATCGTGTCGATCGCCAGGTAATGGTTGTTGGTCCGCGGGGCGTTCGTCACGAAATCACGGATGTCGTTCACCCAGTTCACCGTCACCGGCATGCCGGTCCGCGCCACGATGATCGGCCCCGGGGTGCTCATCGCCGAGACACCGTCGTGGTAGCCCCAGACGCGCGTCGGCGGGAGCTGGCTGTGGAGCTGCTGCTCGAACTCCCGCATCGTGATGGTGTAGGTCGCCGCGCCCCCCACCGTTCCCGAGGTCGGCGTGGCGATCGGCGGAATGGGCAGCGCGTCCAGGTAAGGAGTGAGCTGGATCGGGCAGTCGGCCGTCGCGCAGGTGGAGCCGTCGCCCTGATAGGCGCCGCCGCCGGTCGTGCAGGTGCTCTGGCTGACCTCGCTGCAGGTTCCGTTGCTGGCGCAGCAGGCGCCGGTGGCCGCGACGCACGGGTTCGGCGTGCAGGAAGTTCCGTCGCCCCGGTACGTCCCGCCCACTGACAGGCAGTTGGCCGCCGTCTGGATCGTGCAGGTGCCTCCCTGGCAGCAGCCGCCGCTGATCGCCTGCGGTGTGTAGTCGATCACCAGCTTCGGCTTCCACGAGACGCCGCCCGTCGAGCCGGTGTTCTCCCGAGTCCCAAAGCGCTTCGTCGTCTGGGTGGTCGTCTCGGTGCCGATGATGATCCAGCCGAAGTTCTGCGCGGGATTGCTCAGCCACGACTGCACGTCGGCGACCAAGCCGGAGGTGGAGCCCCAGGTGTAGAACCCGGTGTTGCCGACCGTCCGTGTGGCGCTCGCGGTCAGTGTGTAGTCACCGCCGGGAAGCGTCCAGAACAGGGTGGGATAGAAGGTGTGATGCCAAGTGGCGTCGCCGGTCGTGGGCGGCTCGCCGCGTCCCTGCTGGGAATTGCCGGTGTTCGAGGTGCCTTCTCCCCAGTTGGAGAACAGGCGATTCAGGCTGACGTTGTAGCTCGTGGTCACGGCGACCTTGTCGGCGTAGAGCGTGAGCTGGGCGCTGTTGATCGTTGCTCCGGCGGGAATGTTCCCGGCGATGTCGAAGGCCAGAACGCCGCGTCGCACGGCCGGCCGCGTTCCCGTACCCGGATCGGCGTCGGCGTCCTTCACCTTGCCGACGAACATCGTCGGGCCCGCGCCATCGCTGCGATCAGTGAAGCCGTCGGGCGAAATCGGCTCGTAAAGCGTGTTGTCCTTGGTCGGCTGAAGCGTCGCCGTGTTGGAGAAGACCAGTCCCGAGATCAGCAGGCCCGCGATCAGCAGCGCGAGAGTCCTTCCGTGGCGTTTGGTGATACCCATCGTTTTCCCCTTTCGGGTTGCCGGAGGCGATCGAAGTCGCCCCTCCCCCCTGTGATGGCCGCATTCTTGATTCGAGGAAAATGTCATCGCGACAAGTTGTCGCCGACTTTCGACGCCAACTCACACGACTCACGCCGACAGTTCGCAATTCCAGTGCCAGCCGTTTGACGAGATCGGACGGAGCCTCTCGAGGGTCGCGCCCGGCGTGCGCGGAACAGAAGCAGTGCTTCGACGAAAGGAGCAGGCTGGAAAGGGCCGGTGGGACGAACGCAGCGTGCGCGTCGAACGCGGCCGGCGGGCACCGTTCCTGCAATGGGACGTCCTCAGTCAGCGAATCGCGGATTGTGGAGGAAGGAGGTTCCTATGGGTCCGAGCCGAAGTGTTCGCCTCGTCCGCCGCGCCATCGGTTTCGTCGGATTGGGATTGCTGGCGGGCGCCGTGGGGAGCCCGGCGGTGGCCGAGTTCGCGCTCCTGGGGCCTCAGAAGGACAGCACCCTGATCGAAAACCTCTCCGGGGCCGTCGCCAACGGCTCCGGGCCGTCGATCTTTGCCGGGCGCATCAGCTCCTCGACCGGCTCCATCCGCCGGGCGCTTCTCGAGTTCGATGTCGCCTCGGCGATTCCTCCGGGGTCGACCGTGACGAACGTAGTCCTCACGTTGAACCTCGCCTCCACCAACGCCGGGCCCGTCACGATCCGCCTGCATCGCGTCCTTTCCGAATGGGGCGAAGGGCCCGCCTTCGCCGCGGGAGGCAGCGGTGCGCCGGCGATGCCCGGCGATTCGACCTGGGTTCACCGTTTCTACGACGACGTCTTCTGGGCGCTGCCGGGCGGTGATTTCGACGCCGTCCCGCGGGCCGCCGCTCTGGTGGATCAGCTCGGGGCCTATTCGTGGGGATCCACCCCCGAGATGGTGGGCGACGCGCAGTCCTGGCTCGACGATCCGGACCAGAATCACGGCTGGATCCTGCTGGGCGACGAGACGTTGCCGACGACGGTGAAGCGCTTCGAATCGCGCGAAAGCCCGGAGGAAAGCCTCCGCCCCTTGCTCTACGTGGAGTTCGTGCCGCCTTGTCGGCCCAATCCGGCAACTCCGGGCTATTGGCAGCGCCAGTGTTTCACCCGCGGCGGGGCCGAAAGCGGCGCCGGCGCGGAGCCACGTTTCACCGACTGGGTCCTTCCCTGCGCCGGCAAGATCCTGGGCGACCTCGGGTTCCCGGAAATCGACGCCTGCGAGGCGTTCGCCCCGAGTCCCTGGCGCGATTGCCGGCAGGTGGCGTTGCGCAAGATCGCTTCCTTGACGCTGAACGTCTGCGCCGCCCGCCTCCAAACCAGCTGTCCCGTGAATCCGGTCACCCAGGGATGCAGCGCCGCGAACGCCGGGGAGCTGATGAGCGAGCTGGCCCGGCTGATCCTGGAGGGGGATTGCGAAGAGGCTTCCGCCTGCGCCGGCAGCTCAGGGCGAACCGCCGATCCGCCAAATGCCCGAGGATCTTCAGGTTCGCCGGCCGCTCCCACGGCCCGGACTTTACAATCTTACCAGCGTGGGAATTTTCGCTAGAAACGGGGCCGGACCCTCCGGCGGGGGAGCGGAAACCGGCCCGAATCAGGCTTCAACCGCGCAGATCTTGCGCGGGGGTTCTCAAGGTGGCGCGAGTTTTTCCCCATTGTAGGGTGAGGAGTGATCCAAGCGATTCCGGAAGTCCTGGGCGGGCTGACGTATGCCGACAAGGAGGTGCGCGACTCGGCCGCCAGGACTTTGGGGAAGAATCGTGCGCCTCCCGCCGCCCGCCGGCTCACGCCGCGCCGCCGGCGATCCCCAGCTTTCATCGTGCGGAAGGAGGCCAAGGAGACCCTGGACCGCCTGCAGAACGATCCGACAAGCGTCGTTAGAGTTCCCGCAAGTCCCGCGCGAAGGCCCAAGCGCACCTGGCCCGCCGGCGTGTCCCGACCGCACCGACCCCGATGCCGCGAACCTCTCGCCTGACTATGTAACCCGACGACCCCTGCATTGGGTGTCTACGATGCCATTTCCTGGCCGAGCGACGATGAGGCTACGATACACGTCTCGCGGCCATATTCTTTCGTGAAGATCGCCAGATTTGTGGGAAGGGTTGACACTGTGCATATGCTGAAGTTGTATCATGTCGCGTTCGTGGCCCTTCTTCTCCAGGGCGACGCGCTGGACTATGCGTGGTCGTCACGTTCGCCGTTGGTTAAGGCTCGGAACCGGAAAGACGCGCCGTGGCTCTTGTTCAGACCGGGTGTTCGATGAAGCGGTTCCATTCATACCGTATCATTGCCTTGCTCGCTCTCGTGCTGCCGCTCCTGATCGCAGCAGGCTTTAACTACGACAGCTATCGGCCTCACTCTATCCACAGAGTCATTAAGGAGCAGCAGCACCTGCAGGGCGGCGACTTCAATATCGTCGCCAGTGACTTCAAGTACAGGGTGGCGGTGCAGTATCTTGGTGAGCACCGGCCGATCCGACCGCACGTACACGAGCTGATCCGCATGTGGGCGAAGGCGGTTCGGCCAGGCCCAGATGTACCTGCAGCATTTAAACGGGAGATCCACGTCACGGAGGCCGATAGGGAGTACTGGCTGCCCATCCAGGAGGTGCTCCGACCTGATTTGGAGAAAGAATGTCGAAGCGCCTGCGCCGCTGATCTGTACGTGATGTGGATAGGTTCCGCAAAAGGTGATTGGGTATTCATCGTGAACGACTTTCAGGTCCAAGAATAGCGCCGGCTGAAGAGTGGCCAGCGCTTACAATCGCGGGAGGCGCGAGATACTCGCCGTAGTGATTGCAACAAGGCGGTTGGAATTGGAGGTGACATGAGAAGACAGTCCGCAATGGCCGTTGTTATGGTCTGCGTCCTTTCGATGGCGGGCCCGTGCGCTGCGGAGTCGAAGGGTCTTCCGGAGACGCCCGAGGAATTCGAAGCGAAGCTGGGATACCAGACGGGCACTGTCGAGCTCGCTGGGGGCGTGGCGACGATCCATCTGCCGGAGTCTTTCCGCTTCATCGGGCCGGAAGGGAGCCGCCGGCTCCTGGAGAGCGGCTGGGGAAATCCCGCCGGGATGGCGGAAGGCGTCCTGGGGATGCTAATCCCTTCCGGGGTGAGTCCTCTGAGCCGCGAAGGGTGGGGCATCGTCATCACCTACGACCAGGACGGCTACGTGGACGACAAGGATGCGGCGTCGATCGATTACAACAAGATGCTCAAGGAAATGCAGGAGGCCGCGCTCGCCGCGAACAAGGAGAGGAAAAAGAAGGGATACGAGCCGGTAACGCTCGTCGGCTGGGCGGAGCCTCCTTCCTACGACGGCGCAACACACAAGCTGTACTGGGCGAAGGAGCTCGCCTTCGGCGGTGCTCCGGAGCACACCCTGAACTACAACATCCGGATCCTCGGACGTCGCGGCGTCCTGGTTCTCAATGCAGTCTCCAACATGAGCGAGCTTTCCGCGATTCGCGGGCAGTCGAAGGACATTCTCGCCGCGGTCGATTTCAACCAGGGCCATCGCTACACCGACTTCCTCCCTGGGAAGGACAAGGCGGCGGCTTACGGAGTCGGAGGACTGATCCTCGGCGCGGCGGCGGCCAAAGCCGGGTTCTTCAAGCTGCTGTGGGTCGCGATTCTGGGATTCAAGAAGCTCATCATCGCCGGGGTCGTCGGGGTGGGCGCCCTCCTCAAGCGCGTCTTTGGCGCCAGGAAGCAAAACCCCTATGACGCGCCTAATTCAGGAGAATACAAGACGTAGAAACGAGCGTGGCGAGTATCGAGCAAGGCTTTCTTGGGGAGTTGGGCGGTCCATTCGAGGGGGGCACCTTGTGGCCTACAAGACAGGCAACCCGGGTCTAAACGCCAAGACGTTCGAGCGACTCCCCATCCCTGCCGTGTCGAGCGATCGCATGACACTGCAGGGCGCGGTCAATAAGTCTTTCGCTCTTCTCTTCATCCTCCTGGTGACAGCCGCTTGGGCGTGGTCACGATTCTTTGAAACTCGCGATTCAGGCTTCGCCTCACGGATCGCCCTGTTTGGCGCGGTTGGCGGGTTCGTCGTCGGTTTGATCGTCGTTTACCGCAAGACCCTGGCACCGTACCTTGCTCCGGTATACGCTGGCTTTGAAGGTGTTGCCCTCGGCGGAATCTCCGCCATTTTCGAGCAGCGATACCCAGGCATAGCGATCCAGGCCGTGGGTTTGACCTTCGGCGTGCTGGCAGCACTGCTGATTGCCTACTCCTCCAGGCTTATCCGCCCGTCCGAGAATTTCAAGCTGGGAGTGGTCTCCGCGACCGGAGGCATCGCAATCCTCTACCTCTTGAGCTTGGACCTGGGTTTCTTCGGCATCAACGTGCAATACATTTACGACAGCGGCCCCATCGGCATCCTGTTCTCCTTGTTCGTCGTCATCGTGGCCGCCACCAATCTGGTGCTCGATTTCGATTTCATCGAGTCAGGCGTGAAGCGTGGCGTTCCCAAGTACATGGAGTGGTATGCCGCATTCGGATTGCTCGTCACGCTGGTTTGGCTGTATCTCGAGATTTTACGGCTCTTGGGGAAGTCCAGACGACGGTAGGTAATCCGCTATGCTTCGTGAGCCGAGAATGGGTCTTCTGAGGGTAGGCGACGGACTCAAATCATTGGAGGACATCGTGAGGAGACTTGCCGCTCTGGCCTTGCTGACGTTCGCGACGAGAACGCTCGCGGCGCCGGGGCCGGCGGCACCGCCGCCGGTCGATAGCCACCGGAAGCCCATCATCGACATGCACCTGCATGCGTTCGGGCTGGCCGATGGGGAAGCGGCTCCGCCCAATCCGGTGACCAAAAAGCCTTCAGCCGCGACCTCGACGGCGGCGATCCGCGAGGGGTCGCTGGCCGCGCTGAAGCGCTACAACATCGTCAAGGCGGTCACCAGCGGAGCGCCGGCGAACGTCGCCGCGTGGCGCACGGCGGCTCCGGATACGATCATTCCCGGCATTCACGTGGATACCTACGAACCGCTCCCCGATCTCGCGACGCTGCGCGCCGACATTCAGGCCGGTCGCGTGAAAGTCCTGGGTGAGCTGGCGCTGCAGTACATGGGGCTGTCCCCGAGCGATCCCAAGCTCGAGCCTTACTTCGCGCTGGCGGAAGAGCTCGACATTCCGGTCGCGATTCACACGGGGCTTGGTCCTCACGGGGTACCCTATGACCCATGCTGCCCGAACTTCCGCGTCGGTCTCGGCAATCCGCTCCTGGTGGAGGAGGTGCTCATCCGGCATCCGAAGCTGCGCGTCTACCTGATGCACGCCGGCGCCCCGTACCTCGAAGAGACCAAGGCCATCATGAACGTGTACCGGCAGGTGTACGCGGATCTCGGGGTGATCGATTGGGTCATCCCTCGCGAGGAGTTCCACGAGGTTCTCCATTCGCTCATGCGCGCCGGGTTCGGCAAGCGATTGATGTTCGGCTCCGACCAGATGGTCTGGCCCGAAGCGATCGGCATGGCCATCGAGGGGGTGGAGTCGGCCCCATTCCTGACCGAGGAGCAGAAGCGGGACATCTTCTACAATAACGCCGCGCGATTCCTCAGAATCGAAGAAGCCAAGTAATTCGGGGTATGGTGAAACTCGTTCCATTCCATTGCGTACCGGTATGCAGAATTCAACCAACCTTGCCCGGATATGTGATCCATGCATGGCTCGGATTGGCGTGCGGACTGGATCGTGGCGAGAAGCCGTCGCGAGCATCGCGAAGAGGCGGGGGAGGTGAGTATCAGAGTACTGGGGCATCGAGCTGTGCATCGACATCTCATTGTTTGCGCTCTTGCTTTTCTCTTTGGATCCACGGGCCATTCCCAGACGCCGGCGACGCTCCGGATCCCCCCAGACTCCCCGCGCTGGGATCTGCAAGGCAATGCCAAGACGGTTGAGTATCAAGGCCGCAAGTGTCTCCTCCTGGATGGTGCTGCAGCCGTCGTGAAAGACTTGGAAATGCGCGACGGCGTCGTCGATGTGGATGTGGCGACCCCGGCAAGTCGAGGGTTTTTCGGCATTCAATTTCGGATCGCCAACGATGGGGCCAGCGCCGAAGTGGTTTACCTGCGCCAGCACAAATCCGGGCTTCCCGACGCCATGCACTACACGCCGGTTCTCAACACCGGCCTCAACTGGCAAATCTATAATGGGCCAGGCTTCACCGGCGCGGTCGATATCCCGAAAGACGTCTGGTTCCACTTGCGCCTGGAGGTTACGGGCGCGCAGGCAAAGCTCTACGTCAAGGACCTGGACAAGCCGGCCCTCGTGATGAACGACCTGAAAAGCGGCGTTCAGAAGGGCCAGGTGGCCCTGTACGTTCTCACGGGCGCGACCTATTTCTCGAACTTCGAGATACGGACGACGCCCGACGCGCCCTGGGAACGTCACCTGCCCTCGATGCCACCGGATACTCTGACCAAGTGGAGCCTGTCGCCCTCGTACGATGGGCTCGAACGCAATCTGGAGCGGCCGATCCCGTCCTCCGAGAGCGAGGCGATACGCTGGCAGGAGGTGGAGGCCGAGCCGCCCGGCTTCGTGGTCATCAATCGTTATCGCGAAAATCCGCATCCGAAAGTCTCGTTTCAGGGGGACTTTTCGAAGCGTCTGGAGCCTCAGCCGGGAATGAGGGTGGTGTACGCGCGAGCCAGCATCCGTTCGGACCGCGAGCAAGTGAAGAGACTCACCATAGGCTATAGCGACGACGTCAGCGTGTTTCTGAATGGCAAGATGCTCTATCGTGGCCGAAGCGCCCAGGGCTTTCGCGATCCCGGGTTCCTTGGCATCGTCAACCCGGAAAACGACGCCGTCTACCTCCCATTGAGGAAGGGCAGCAATGAGCTGATGCTCGCGGTCAGCGAGCTCGGTGGCGGATGGGGATTCATTTGCCGCTTGGCAGACCAGGAAAACTGAGCCTACGACCGATCGCTGTCCAGCATGGGATGCCGTGCTGTTTCCCACGTCCAGAGGCTTACAAGATTCCCGCTATCGAAACTTCCGAATCCAGCTTATAGTACCGATCTCCCCCCATCGCCGCCGGGAGCGAGTATGCACCCGTGCATGTCAAGGGCCCACCGGTCCGGAGATCGCGGATCTGGAAGGCGATCAATTCGGTGAGCTGCTCGTCGCCTGGGCATCGGAGAAGAAAATCACCCTGGGCGCGGCCATTTCCTCTCAGTGGGTCTCGTTGGATAGAGTGGATGGGGAGCGTAGCGCAGCGCGTGAGGAGGACTCGATGGCGAAGATGAGCCGGCGTGATCTGATTCGCGTCGCGGCCGGCGGTGGGCTGGCAGCGATAGCATTTCGCGGCACTCGCGCGGGAGCTGCGACTGACCCCCAAGGGACGAAGATGGCCACCCAGGATGCGCCCACAGGCCGTGTAGTCACGATCGAGGCGAAGCCGGAGCCGATCCCGATCGATACGGCGAAGACGGCGGTGCTCGTGATCGACATGCAGAACGACTTCGGGTCCAAGGGGGGCATGTTCGATCGCGCCGGGATTGACATCTCGGGCATCCAGAAGGCCGTCGGACCCACAGCGCAAGTCATCGCCTCTGCCCGGGCCGCAGGCATGAAGATCGCCTACCTCAAGATGGGCTATCGTGCCGATCTTTCCGATCTGGGCGCTCCCGACTCGGTGAACCGGGTTCGGCATCTGCGGCTGAATGTGGGTAAGGTGGTCCGAGCTCCCGATGGCAGGGAGAGTCGGATTCTGATTCGTGACACCTGGAACACGGATGTCGTCCCCCAGCTGGCGCCGCGGGCCGGCGATCTCATCGTCCAAAAGACGCGGTTCAGCGGTTTCTACGAGACCGACCTGGATGCCAGGCTCCGAAAGCTCGACATCAAGCACCTGATCGTGACGGGCTGCACGACGAGCATTTGCGTGGATTCGACGGTCCGGGACGCCATGTTCAGGGACTATGCGTGCATCTTGCTCGCGGACTGCATGGCCGAACCCATCGGGCAGGGGTTGCCGAGAAGCAATCACGACGCCTCGCTCCTGGCTGTTGAAGTGCTGCTCGGCTGGGTGTCGGGCTCTGCCCAGTTCATCAAGGCCCTCGAGCTGCGCCCGTCTGAATAGCGGGAATCACCACCTTGGACCCTGACGTCGTTCCCATCCAGAGATATGCCAGGATCGCGGGCGTCTTGGGTTTCGTCTCGATCGTGGCGGGGGGATTCGGCGAAGCCTACGTTCCGGCGGCGCTCGTGGTATGGCGGGATGCCGCGGCGACGGCTGCCAATATCACGGCCTCGGAGTCGCTATTTCGTTGGGGCTTCGCCGGCTATCTCGTCGAGGCCCTGTGTGACGTCGGGCTCACGTTGCTGCTCTATCTCTTGCTTCGGGTGGTTCGCAAGGACCTAGCCCTGCTCTCCGTCTTCTTTCGGCTCATCGGCACCGCGGGTTTCGCGATGGCCCAGGTCTTCCACTTCGCGGCCTTGCCCATCGTCAGAGGCGACGATTCGCTGAGGGTATTCTCCCCCGAGCAGCTGAATACCCTCGCGTTGCTGTCGCTCAAGGTGAGCGTCTACGGCCAGTCCGTGTTCACCATGTTCTACGGAGTCGGTACGATTCTGGTCGGCTACCTGATGGTCCGATCCGGTTTCCTGCCCCGATTCATCGGAATTCTCTTGGCGCTGACTGGCATCGGGTTCGTGGCCAAGACCTTCACGTGGGTCCTGGCGCCGCCGTATTCATCTCCGCTCCTTCTCTTGCCGGCGGCGGTCGCCGCGCTGGCGCTGACGGCCTGGCTGCTCGTCAAGGGAGTCGATGCCGCGAAATGGATGGAAAGGGCGGATTCCCGCTGATCAGGCCAGAACGCGTGCCGGACAGGCTGCCGCTTTGGCTGCGCATCCTCGGAGTCATTGCGGCTCCCGGGGCCGTGTTCCTGGCGGCTCGCCTCGTCTATGAGCAGACATGGTTGACTTGGCGTCGTGGTCCGCAGATGGTGGGGTTCGCTCTGGCGCACTCGGGCCTGGTCTTCCCTCTGCTCTTGAGCACCGTGCTCATGTTGATCTGGTGCGGGGCGGTGCTCGGCCGCAGTCTGTGGGCTCTATGGCGGGGCAAGTCGGTCTCCCGACACCGTTGGATCGTGTTGGCCGCTTCAATCGCTCTCCTGCTCGTTCCCCTGGTGCCTTACGGCACCTGGCAGCGTCTTGCGGTCGGCCGTCTCTCGTCCGGCCCTCACGCGGCCGAGTTCTTGACCTATGCGGCCGCCACGGGGAACCTCGGCGTCGTGAAGAGCCTTATGCGTTCTGGAATTAATCTCAACGCTCAGAACCGCGACGGTTCGACCGCCCTCTATGCTGCGGTGGTTGGGGGGCAGGTGCAGATCACCGAGTATCTCCTCGCCCAGGGAGCGGACGTGAACCTTCGCAACAAGTGGGCTCACAGCCCGCTTCATGCGGCTCGTGAAATGAAGCGCGGGGATCTCATCACGATTCTCCTGGCCCATGGCGCTACCGAGTAGCCTGAAGGGTCCAACCATACGCAGGCGACCTGCGCCGGCGATTTGAAACGCAAAACCGAGAGAAACACGCCCGACCGCGGAGGCGAAGCACGATGACTGAACCGAGCGTTCAAGTGAAATGGGCTCTCGTCCTGGCGGCATGCCTGATGGGGCTGACGGCCTGCCGTGACCGCTCCGTCGCCCCCGCGGCAAAGGCTTCGAGCTATTTGGATTACACCGGACGGACCGATCTGCTCGGTGGCGGCGTGCGGATGATTCCGATCCAGACGCCGAAGGGCACGTTCCGCGTCTGGACCAAGCGCGTGGGCAACAATCCCAGGATGAAGGTGCTGCTGCTGCACGGCGGGCCGGCGGCGACGCACGAGTACTTCGAGGCCTTCGACAGCTACTTCCCGGCCGCCGGCATCGAATACTACTACTACGATCAGCTGGGCTCGGCCTACAGCGATCAGCCCAACGAGCCCGAGCTGTGGGATCTGCCGCGTTTTGTGGAAGAAGTCGAGCAGGTGCGGCAGGCGTTGGGGCTCGACCGGGACAGTTTCTACCTGCTCGGGCACTCCTGGGGCGGGATCCTCGCCATGGAGTATGCGCTCCGGTACCAGCAGCACCTGAAGGGGCTCATCATCTCGAACATGATGTCCAGCATCCCGGCCTATAACGACTACGCCCGGACCGTGCTGATGCCGGCCATGGACCAGAGCGCGCTGGCGGAGATCAAGCGGCTCGAAGCTACGGGGAAGACCGAAGAGCCGCGCTACATGGAGCTGCTGATGCCGAACCACTACGGGCAGCACGTGTTGCGGATGCCGGCGGCGCAGTGGCCGGACCCGGTGAACCGGGCCTTCCAGCACCTCAACCGGGCAATCTACGTGCCGATGCAGGGACCGAGCGAGCTCAGCGCCCAGGGCAAGCTGATCCACTGGGATCGGACGAGCGACCTCGGGAAGATCGCGGTGCCGACGCTGGTGATTGGCGCGCGGTACGACACGATGGACCCGGCGCACATGGAGATGATGGCCGGTAAGGTGCGAAGGGGACGATATCTTTTCTGTCCGAACGGCAGCCACCTGGCCATGTATGATGATCAGAAGATTTACGTCGACGGAGTCATCCAATTCGTCAGGGACGTGGACGCAGGTCGCTTTTGATCTGGTCGGTCCGATAGCCGCGTTGGCCGTCGCCGATCTCGAGAGGCGGCGTTATTGATGGCCAGCTGTCGGTCTGGGATGAACAAGGAGGATCGGGTCCTCGGGCAGGTGCGCAAGCTCTGCCTGTCGCTGCCGGAGAGCCGCGAAGTGGATTCGTGGGGGCATCCGAACTTCCGGGCCGGCAAGAGGACGTTCGCCGCGTTCGAGTGGATCCAAGGGAGGCCTTCGATTACCTTCCGGTTGGATCCCGCGGAGGTCGAGTGGCGGCTTCCTCTCAAGAGTTTCTTCGCGACGCCCTACGGCCGCGGCCGGTGGGTCAGCGCATGGGCGGATGGATCGCTCAACTGACGCCTCGTCGGCCGCCTTCTCGAGGAGAGTTATCGGGGGGTGGCGCTCAAGCGGATGATCCGTGACCTGGATGCGATGAAGAAAGGGGCCTGAGTAGTTGAAGGCACCGCCTCCCGTGAGCGAGGGCGGTTGACAAGGATGCTGCATGGACTATCGGACTGCTTGATGAAGACGCCACGGAGCTGACATGAGCACGAAGCGACGGTCGACAAGCTCGCCGCCCCGCGGCCTGCCCGTGTATCGGCTTCTGACCGGAGTGGACGATGCTGTGTTCTGTCACCGGGTCAGCGAAGCTCTGGCGCTCGGCTACGAGCTGTACGGGCCTCCGGCGGCCACGTTCAACGGCGACGAGGTCATCGTCGCGCAGGCGGTCATCTGGCCTTCGATCCGGCGGGCGCGGGCGAAAGCGAAGCCATGACGGATCAAGAAAGCTCTCCCGGCGGGCCGACGCGACGACGCTGGAAGACCGTCATCGGCGTTCTCGGAGTCATCTTCGGTAGCTTCGGGGTGATGAGCGCAACGCAGGTGGCCTTGACTCCCCTGATGCTGGAATGGCAGCGGAAGTTCATCGCGACGATACAGACCCAAGCCTCACAACAGGGATCGGGGCAGACGTTCGGCGCGGTCGCCGCCATGTTCGAGCAATTTCTGGCGCCCGCGCCATGGTGGTTCACCCCATGGTGCATCGGCTTGGGTCTGGTCTCGCTCGCCGTGTCCGCGTTCTATCTCTTCAGCGCCATCTGGCTGATCCTGCACAAGCCTTCGGCGCCTCGTTGCTTTTGCGTAGCGATGATTGCGAGCATCTCCACGGTCATCGCACGAATCGCCGGACTGATGATGGCGCGCGGCATGTGGGGTCTCATGATGGGGCTCGGGGCCGTGTTTGGAATCGTAATCGATCTCGTGCTCCTCCTCATCGTACTGGCCCATCGAAGCGAGTGGTCCGAAGGAACTCCGATTGGCGCGCCAGGAATTTACTCATAAGAAGGGCCCTGAGGGAGGAAGCACAAGGCTGCGCCGTATTACGACGGCTAAGGGTGAGCTGACGGGAAGCGGGAGACTAATCCGCCCAGCGGGCGATGAAGAGATTGGTCTCGTGCGAGGCGGGGTCGGCGCGGTTGGACGACCAGATGAGCCAGCGGCCGTCGGGGCTGAAGTGGGGGAAGCCGTCGAAGCCGGGGCTGAAGGTGATGCGCTCCGGCTCGCCTCCGTTGCGGCCGACGAGATAGAGATCGAACTCGCGCTTGCCGCCGGGGCCCATGTTGGATGAGAAGAGGATCCGGTTGCCGTCGGCGGTGAAGGTCGGGCAGAAGTTGGCGGCGCCGTTGGAGGTCAGCGGGCGGGCGCCGGTGCCGTCGGCCTTCATCATATAGATCTCCAGGGAGTGGGGGCGGATCAGCCCCTTCTTCAGGAGCTGCCGGTACTCTTCGAGCTCCGGCCCTTGCGGGCGGCTGGCGCGCCAGACGATCTCGGAGCAGTCGGGGCTGAAGAAGGCGCCGCCGTCATACCCCTCCTCGTGCGTCATCCGCTTCGTCTCGCCGGCCTCGTCCATCACATAGAGATCCAAGTCGCCGTTCCGGTCGGAGGTGAAGATCAGCTTGCCGCCGCGGTGGCACCAGGTCGCCTCGGCGTCGTATCCCGGCGTCTCGGTCAGCCGCCGAACCCCCGACCCGTCGGGTTTGGCCTCGACGATGTCGTAGCTGTCGTAGAGGGCCCAGACGTACCCTTGCGAATGATCCGGCGGCGGCGGGCACGACGCTCCCGCTCCTTCCGTGGTGGAGTAGACGACCCGGTCGGCCTCGGGCCAGTCCCAGTAGCCGCAGGTCGTGCGCCCCTTGCCGCTCGAGATTCTGCGGATCGCGCCCGTCGCCAGATCCAGGATGAACTCCTGATCGCAGCCGCCCCCCGGAGGGGTGGCCTGGAAGATCACTTGGCGCCCGTCGGGGGCGAAGTAAGGCTCGGCGTTTTCCCCGCCGAAAGTGAGCTGGCGAATCTCCTTCAGATGGCGCTCTCCCTCCACGATCTTGCCGTACGGCTTGCCGGCGCCTACCTGGAAATCGGGCCCGGGCCTTCCCTCGTAAAAGGATGCGACCGCGCCTTCGGCAGACGGCGTTGGCGTGTCATGCGCGGACGCGGGCGATCCGGGAGCAGCCGGGAGAGCCGATTTGGAAGGTGCGGACTCCGCGGCGGGCGCCGCCGGCTTGGCGGCGGTCGATGCGGCCGGGGCCGGTGTGCCCGGGGAGGCGGCCGGTGCCGGTTCCTTGGTCATCGCGGCCCGGTCGCCGAGCGTGGCGCGAAACGTGCTCGGCTTGTCCTGCCGCACCACGACGACGGTGATCGTCTCGCCCGGCTTGTGATCCTGCAAGGCGTAGGTCATGTCGTAGAGATTCTCGATCCGGGTCCCGGCCATCTCGACGATCCGATCGCCGCCGCGGATGCCGGCGCGATCGGCGGGGCCGTCCTTGCGGACGTCGGCGAGCAGGACGCCTCCCTCCGTGGCTTCCATCGCACGGTAATCGGGCACGGTGCCGAGGTAAGCGCCGTAGCCCCGGCTGTCCCCGCTCGAGAACGGAGCCGATCCGGACTTGTTATAGGTCAGCCGGATTGGTTCCTGGGAAAGGTGCCGGGCAAGCTCCACGGCGAATTCCGTGATCCGCGCCGCGCCTTCCGCATCCAGGGTGCTCGCGTCGTCGTCCGGCGTGTGGTACTGCTCGTGGGCGCCGGTAAAGAGATGGAGCACCGGAACGCCGGAAGCGTAGAAGCTCGTCTGGTCCGAGGGGCCGTAGCCGTCTCCGTGGGCCGTCACCTCCAGGCCCGCCGCCTGGCGGGCCCGGTCGATCTCCGCCTTCCATTCCGGCGCCGAATCGGAGCCCAGCGCCGCGAGCAGGTTGTCGCGCAGCCGGCCCACCATGTCGAGGTTGATCATCGCGATCGTCCGCATCAGCGGAAAAGGAGGGTGATCGACGAAATAAGAAGACCCGGCGAGGCCGACCTCCTCGCCGGAGAAGAGCGCCACCACGACGGTCCGGCGCTCGCGAGCCGTTTCCAGGAGCTTGCGCAGCTCCGTGCCGATCTGAAGCGCCGCGACGACTCCGGAAGCGTTGTCGTCGGCGCCGTTGTGGATCGCGGTCTCGTTGGGGCGCATCGAGCGCTCGCCGCCCATCCCCAGATGATCGTAGTGCGCTCCGATCACGACGACGTCCTGGGCGAGGCTTCCGCGCCCCGGGAGCTTTCCGGCCACGTTCGCCGTCTCGGCGTAGGTGGCGTCGAGCGCCACTCGGCCGGCGACGTCGATCCCGACGGCATCGACCGAGCGCGGAACCAGATCCCGATCCACCGTTTCCTGGAAGGTTTTCAGATCCATCTTGGCGCGGTCGAGCCACTTCTGCGCCACGGAAGTCTTGACTTGCAGGACGGGGATTCCGGCGGGACTCTCGGGTCCGTCGTTCTTGAGCGCCGGGACCTTGTCCTGGCCCTCGTCCTGGAGCGGCCCCGTCGCGAAAATCACCGCCGCCGCGCCGCGCTCGCGCGCCTGGAGGACCTTGTAGCGGAGCCCCGACCAGCGGCTCGGCTTCTTCCCGGCGAAGGGGGAGGCGTCGTCCTTCTCCTGTGGCTCGTAACGGAGCATCAGGACGACTTTGCCCTTCAGATCCAGCCCTTTCAGCTCCTCGAACCCGAGGGCAGGGGACTCGATACCGTATCCGGCGAACGCCAGCGGGCCCGAGAACTCCCCGGTGCTCGAGAAGCCGAGCGTCGCCCAGTCGGCGTCCGGGACGCCGTCGAGGCGGTTTCCCTTCGCCATCGACACGCCCATCTTCACCTTGAAGGACTGCCGGAAGCTGCCGTCGAAGACCGGCTGGAGCCCACGGCGCCGCAGCTCGGACTCGATCCAGTCGGCGGCGCGTCCGATCCCGGCGGTTCCCAGACCCCTCCCTTCCATGGAGTCGGCCGCGAGGATTTCCACGTCGCGCTGGAATTCTTTCGCCAGGCTCCGCGTCCGCCGGTCGGCCGCCGCAGGCTCGTGCTTCGGCTTGGAGCCAGGCTCGCCACCGGCGCGGAAGCCGCCCTCCGCCGCGCCGACGAGAAGAATGGCCAGGACTGCCGGAGGGATCCACCGTGTCATGCCCACTCCAAGACTCGTGAACTTGAAGTTGAATTCGAAAGACTAGCCCTGCAGCGGCGTTCCCGTCAACCGGACCAGGCCCAGGCGACGCGGCTCATCCCGGCAAAGGGGCGGTTTGCGGGCGCGAAGATGCCAGGGCCGGGAGGTCGGAGTTAGAATCGCCAGGAAGAATGGCTGCGTGGGGGCGTAAGGAAAAGCGCCATGCCGATCGGGACATCGATTCGACAGGCTTACAGCTGGCTGGATACGATCTTGCCGCGCTGGATGGCGCGGGAAGGTGTCATCCTCCTGCGCCTGAGCCTGGGCATCGTCTTCTTCTGGTTCGGCGTTCTCAAGTTCTTTCCCGACCTCAGCCCGGCGCAGGAGCTGGCGACCCGCACGATGGGTGCCCTGACCCTTGGCAGGGTGCCGCCGGCCGTATGCCTGCCGGTGCTGGCGGTTTGGGAGTGTCTCATCGGGGTGGGGCTGTTGTCGGGCCTGTTCATGCGCGCGACCCTTCTTTTGATGTTCGTGCAAATGGTCGGCACCATCACGCCGATGTTCCTTTTCCCGGACGAGGTCTTCCTGCGGTTCCCTTATGCGCCGACCCTGGAGGGTCAGTACATCATCAAGAACCTGGTGCTCATCAGCGCCGGCGTGGTGATTGGTGCCACCGTGCGCGGCGGGAAGCTCATCGCCGATCCATAAAGAGCGCGCGTGCGTTGAGGGCCAACCGTCGGTCTGGGATGAACAAGGAGAATCGGGTCCTCGGGCAAGTGCGTTGCGGCGAAGTGCAGACATAGTTTTCAGGAGAGGCCGCCCGAGTCAAGGTGGTCCCACGGGAGTGAGCCGAGCGATGAAAGGGAGGGCATCGTCTTGAACCGTATGCGAGAGGCTATGATGAAGCGCACCTTGTACGGTTTCGCGGTCGGCCTGGCATTGCTGCTGGCAAGCGCATCCTTGGCCGCCGGGGCGGAGCCCAGGCGAATCACCGTGCTCTACGATGCCTTCGGCCCACCCTCGGCGCTGCAGAAGGATTGGGGGTTCGCAGCGCTGGTGGAGTATGCGGGTCGACGCATCCTGTTCGACACCGGCAACAACGCGAAGATTTTCGAGCACAACGTCAAGCGGCTCCGGATCGATTTGAAAAAACTCGATGCCGCCGTGATCTCGCACCGGCACGGAGACCATACCACCGGCCTGACGTACCTGCTGCGGGAGAATCCGGCCGTCAAGATCTACGTCCCGCAGGAGGGAGCCTTCTTCAAGAGCCGGCTTCCGGCCGATTTCCTGGAGCCCCAGCCTTCCTTGCCACCGGAGATGCGCTACTTCGACGGAAAGCAGCCGGAGCGTCTTCAATCGGGCACTCCCTGGGAAACCGCCGATTTTGAAATCGTGACGAAGACGACGGAGATATTGCCCGGCTTCTACGTCCTGACGACTCGCTCCGAAAAGCCCGGGACGATGGAAATGAACGAGGTCTCGCTCGCCATCCGCACTCCCAAGGGGCTGGCTGTCGTCGTGGGCTGCTCCCATCCGGGCGTGGAGAAGATCCTCGAAGGAGCCGCGCGGATCGACCCAAAGCTGTACACCGTGACGGGCGGTTTTCACCTGGTGCAGACGCCCCGGGAACAGGTGCAACGGACCGCGGACTTGCTTCATGACACCCTGAAGGTCGAGCGCGTCGCCCCGGGTCATTGCACGAGCGAGCCGGGATTCTCGATCTTCATGGATCGTTTCGGGGACCGCTTCGACCGCGCCGGCCTTGGCTCGGTCCTCGCGCTTCCCTAGCCGATGGTTCCGCCCCGCTGGGTTGAACGGGGCGGCGTGGATCCTGAAAGGAAAAGAGGAAATGCCGAAACCAACGACGCCGAAGTCCAAGTCACAGCCTGACATGCTCTATCGGACCCTTGGCAAGACCGGAGAGAGAGTCTCCGCGATCGGTCTCGGCGGCTGGCACCTCGGAGTGAAGAAGGTCGACGAGCCGCTCAGCCTCCGCATCGTTCGCGCCGCCATCGACGGCGGCATCAACTTCATGGACAACTCCTGGGACTACAACGACGGCGCCAGCGAAATCCGGATGGGCAAGGCGCTGCGCGACGGCTATCGGAAGAAGGTCTTCCTGATGACCAAGATCGACGGGCGGTCGAAGAAGGAAGCGGCGCGGCAGCTCGACGAATCGCTCCGGCGGCTCGACACCGACTGCATCGATCTGGTCCAGCACCACGAGATCCTGCGCTTCGAGGATCCGCACCGGATCTTCGACGAGGAGGGGGCCCATGCGGCGCTGCTCGAGGCGCGCCAGGCGGGCAAAATCCGCTTCATCGGCTTCACGGGCCACAAGGATCCGTGGATCCACCTGCACACGCTCGAGGTGGCCCGCGAGCACGATTTCCGGTTCGACACGGTCCAGATGCCGCTGAACGTCATGGACGCGCACTATCGCAGCTTCGAAAGACTGGTCTTGCCGGCGCTCGTCCGGGAGGGCATCGGGGTGCTCGGCATGAAGAGCATGGGGAACGGAATCATTCTAAAGTCGCAAACCGTGACGGCGATTGAGTGCCTGCAGTACGCCCTGAGCTTGCCGACCTCGGTGGTCATCACCGGGGTGGACAGCATGGAGATCCTCGGGCAGGCGTTCGAGGCGGCGCGCACCTTCCGCCCGATGAGCAAGGCCCAGGTGAAGGCGCTGCTGGCCAAAACGGTCGGGGCGGCCTCGAAAGGGGAGTTCGAGCTGTTCAAGACGACCTCGATCTTCGACGCCACCGCCATCAACCCGCAATGGCTGGGCGAAGAGCCCGAGCGTGTGCAGCAGGTGATGCCCGACTGAGTCGCGCCGCACAGCCGAACGTGCGCCGCGGCAACGCACGGCGCGGGCGAATTGCGTTATAACAGGGCGCTCCTGCGCCCGGACAAGTAGGTGACGGCTCCTCGGCATTTCGAGCCAATTATGGTTAAGTAAGTGAGGCGCCTACCCCCCCGCTTCGGCCTGACGGCCGCCACTCGGCCGGGGCTCAATCCCGCATTGTCGCGGTTGTCGCATACGGAGGTGACGCATCATGTCCATGTCGACGCTGAAAGCTCGGACGATACTCTGCTGTCTGGTTTCATTGAGCCTGTGCGGCGGAGCGTGGAAGGAAAACGGCAAGCCGGTCCCCGATACCGCCTGGGCCAAGTCCGATGGAGACTTTGTCGCGCAGCTGGTTTTCAGCGACACGCCGAATGATACGTTCAAGAAGGGGGACAGGCCGGAACCCGCCGCGCTGTTGAGCGGCACGCGGAAGGCGCTGCGAGGGGCTCCGATCGTCGCGGTCGTCTATTTCTCCGGGTGCGCCGCCGACGCGAAGGGGAATTGCGACGCCACGGTCCGATTCTCGGCCCAGGCGCCCGACGGAAAACCGTGGAGCGATCCGATCGAAGGGGAGCTGTGGCTCAACAAGCTGCCGCCGGGAAAAGGCCAGATGCAGCTCAGCGTGAAGAATATGGGGATTCTTATCGAAACCGGTGACGCCCTGGGCGTCTACAAGGTGCGGGCCGATATCGAGGACAAGATCGCCAAGAAGAAGATGGTCCTCGAAAAGGAGTTCACCGCGGTGGAGGCGCCCGCGGGAAGCAGCAGTGGCTCCAGCAGCCCTTGAAGTCCGCCGCGCCCGCGATCAGATCGGCAGGTGATAGCCGGTCAGGGCTTTCACGTACTGGGCGCGCTCGAAGGCGGAGGGGTCGGCGCAGGAGCGCTGGTTCATGCTCCCCTTGAGCTGATAGACCGAGACGTACTCGTGCTCCTCCATCCAGCGGACGAGCCCGGCGCGGATCTCGGCAAGGTGCGGGATGCCGCGCCGCAGGAGCGCCGAGCAGATCATCGTCACGTCGGCCCCGACCATCAGCATCTTCAGCACGTCCTCGTGGGTGGCGATCCCGCCGGTGGCGGCGAAGCTCGCCTCGATGTGCCCGTCGAGGATGGCGATCCAGCGCAGCGGCAGGCGCATCGCCTGCGGGCTACTCAGCAGCACGCGCGGCAGGACCTCGAGGCTCTCCAGGTCGATGTCGGGCTGGTAGAAGCGGTTGAAGAGCACCAGGCCGTTGGCCCCGGCCTCCACCAGCTTCTTCGCCATGTTGGCGGGCGCGCTGAACTGCGGCCCCAGCTTGACCGCCAGAGGCAAGCTCACGACCGAGCGGACCTGGCGGACCACTTCCAGCATCCGCTCCTCCACCTGCGCGCCGGTGGTGTCGGGGTCGGTCGGGATGGTGTAGAGGTTCAGCTCCAGCGCATCCGCGCCGGCCTGCTCGATGTCCCGGGCGGTGTCGAGCCAGCCTCCGAGCGAGGCGCCGTTCAAGCTGGCGATCACCGGGATTTCGACGGCGTTCTTGGCGCCCAGGACGTGCTCCAGGTATTCCAGGGTCCCGAAGCGGAACTCCTTCGGCTCGGGAAAGTAGGTGAGCGACTCGGCGAACGACTCGGTGCCTTTCGAGAGGTAATGCTGGATCGTCAGCGCCTCCCGCTCGATCTGCTCCTCGAACAGCGACTGCAGCACCACGGCTCCGGCGCCGGCGTCCTCCATGCGCCGCAGGTTGTCGAGGTCCTCCGACAGCGGGGACGCGGAGGGGACGAGCGGGTTCCGCAGATCCAATCCCAGGTAGCTGGTCCTAAGCTCCATGACCGACCTTCCTTTCCGTCTCCGATTCCGGCTGTTTCCACGGGCGGGCCAGCTCTTCGAGCGTCCGCCACCTCTCCGCGACGTCCTCCTGGGCGAGATCGAGCAGCCGCTTCGCCTCCTCCGGCCGGCTCAGGGTGAGCATGCGATAGCGCGTCTCGCGATAGGCGTATTCCTTCAGCGGCATCTGGGGCGGCTTCGAGTCGAGCTGGAGGGGATTGACGCCCTCGCGGGCTTTCGCGGGATTGAAGCGCAGCAGGGGCCAGTAGCCGCTCTGGACCGCCAGCTTCTGCTGCTGCATGCCGAGACCCATGTTGATGCCGTGGGCGATGCAGTGGCTGTAGGCGATGATCAGCGACGGCCCCGGATAGGCTTCGGCTTCGAGGAACGCTTTCACCGTCTGCGCGTCGGAAGCGCCCATCGCGATACGCGCTACGTAAATGTTGCCGTAGCTCATGGCGAGCAGCGCCAGGTCCTTGCGTGGCCCCGGCTTGCCGGCCTCGGCGAACTTCGCCACCGCGGCGCGCGGCGTCGCCTTCGAGGCCTGGCCGCCGGTGTTGGAGTAGACCTCGGTGTCGAGCACGAGGACGTTGACGTCGCGCCCCGAGGCGAGGACGTGATCGAGCCCGCCGAAGCCGATGTCGTAGGCCCAGCCGTCCCCTCCGACGATCCAGACCGTCTTGCGGACGAGATGATCGGCGAGCGCCAGGAGGTCCTTCGCCCCCGGCTCCTCGATCCCGGCCATCTTGCGCTTCAGCGCCTCAACCTGCTCGCGGCGGGCCGCGATCCCCGCCTCGCCGGCCGGGTCGGGCGCGAGCAGCGAGCCGGTCAGCTCGCTGCCCAGCGCCGGGGCGAAGCGGCGCAGCAGCTCGCGGGCGTAATCGCGCTGCTGGTCGAGACTCAGCCGGAAGCCCAGGCCGAACTCGGCGTTATCCTCGAACAGCGAGTTGGACCAGGCCGGCCCGCGGCCGTCGCGGTTGGCGCTCCAGGGCGTCGTCGGCAGATTGCCGCCGTAGATCGAGGAGCAGCCGGTCGCGTTGGCGACCATCAGGCGATCGCCGAAGAGCTGGCTGAGCAGCTTGACGTAGGGCGTCTCGCCGCAGCCGGCGCAGGCCCCGGAGTACTCGAACAGGGGCTGCAGGAGCTGCGAGCCCTTGACGGTGTCGAGGCGCACCGCGCCCCGATCGGCTTCGGGGAGCTCCAGGAAGAACCCGTAGTTCTTGCGCTCCGCCTCCCGCAGCGGCGCCTGGGGGGACATGTTGATCGCCTTGAGGCGCGTCTCGGTCTTGTTGCGGGCGGGGCAGATCTCGACGCACAGCCCGCAGCCGGTGCAGTCCTCAGCGGCCACCTGGACGGTGTACCGGGTGCCGGCGGGAAACTCGGATCCCTTCCAGTCCATGCTCTTGAAAGTCTCCGGCCGGCCGGCGAGCGCTTCGCCGGGGTAGGCCTTCACCCGGATGGCGGCGTGCGGGCAGACCAGCGCGCACTTGTTGCACTGGATGCACCACGACTCGTCCCACGCCGGAACCTCCAGGGCGATGTTGCGCTTCTCCCAGCGCGCCGTGTCGGTGGGATAGGTCCCGTCCACGGGCAGGGCGCTGACCGGCAGCAGGTCGCCGCGGCCCGCCATGATCTCGGCGGTGACGCGCTGCACGAAATCGGGCGCGCGCCCGGAGAGGACGGGGGGACGCCAGCGGGCGGCGGGCGCCGCGGCAGGGATCGTCACCTCGTGAAGCTGCGCCAGGGCGCCGTCGACGGCAGCGAAGTTCATCGACGCGATCTGCTCGCTCTTCTTGCCGTAGCTCTTGCGGATCGATTCCTTGATCGCTTCGATCGCCTCGTGCTTGGGCATCACGCCCGAGATGGCGAAGAAGCAGGTCTGCATGACGGTGTTGATCCGCCGTCCGAGCCCCGTCGCCTCCGCCACCCGGTAGGCGTCGATGACGAAGAAGCGCAGGTTCTTCTCCAGGATCGCCACCTGGAGGTCGCGCGGCAGGCGATCCCAGGCGCGCTCCGGCGGCGCGATGGTGTTGAGGAGGAAGACGCCTCCCTCGGCCGCCACCCGCATCAGGTCGATGGTCTCGAGGAAGCTCTCCTGATGGCAGGCCACGAAGCTGGCGGAGTCGATCAGGTAGGTGGAGCGGATCGGACGGGGGCCGAAGCGCAGGTGGGAGACGGTGACCGATCCGGCTTTCTTCGAGTCGTAGACGAAATAGCCCTGCGCGTGGCGGTCGGTCTGCCCGGCGATGATCTTGATCGAGTTCTTGTTGGCGCTCACGGTGCCGTCGGAGCCGAGACCGAAGAAGACGGCGCGCACCGTCTCGGGCAATTCGGTGGAGAAGGAGCGATCCCACGGCAGCGAGGTTCCGGTGACGTCGTCGACGATCCCCACGGTGAAGTGGTTCCGCGGCCGCTCGGCGGCGAGCTCGGAGAAGATGCCGGCCACCATGGCGGGGGTGAACTCCTTCGAGGAGAGGCCGTACCGGCCGCCGACGATCCGGGGGCGCGCGGCGAATGGAGCGATCGATTGCTCCAGGGCCTCCTCGACGGCGGCCACCACGTTGAGGTAGAGCGGCTCGCCGAGGCTTCCCGGCTCCTTGGTGCGATCCAGCGCCGCGATCGACCGGACGGTCGCGGGCAGGGCCTCCATGAAACGGCGGGCCGAGAAGGGAAGGAACAGGCGGACCTTGACCAGCCCGACGCGCTCGCCGCGCCGGACCAGCTCCTCGACCGCCTCCTCGGCGGCGCCGGAGCCCGAGCCCATGAGGACGATCACGCGCTCCGCCTCGGGCGATCCGACGTAATCGAAGAGACGGTATCGCCGGCCGATGCGGTCGGCGAAGCGGTCCATCGCGCCTTGGACGATCTCGGGGCAGGCGAGGTAGAAGCGGTTCACCGCTTCGCGGGCCTGGAAGAAGACGTCGGGGTTCTGCGCCGTTCCTCGCAGGGTCGGATGATCGGGGGTCAGGGCGCGCGACCGGTGCGCGCGGATCCACTCGTCGTCGATCAGGGCCCGCAGGTCCGCGTCGGACAGCACCTCGATCTTCTGGATCTCGTGCGACGTCCGGAAGCCGTCGAAGAAGTGCAGGAAGGGGACGCGCGACTCGAGCGTGGCGGCGTGGGCGACGGCTGCCAGGTCCATGGCCTCCTGCACGGAGCCGGAGGCGAGCAGCACGAAGCCGGTGGCGCGGGCCGCCATCACGTCGCTGTGATCGCCGAAGATCGACAGCGCCTGGCAGGCGACGGAGCGGGCGGCGACGTGGAACACGGCCGGAGTCAGCTCGCCGGCGATCTTGTACATGTTGGGGATCATCAGCAGAAGGCCTTGCGAGGCGGTGAAGGTGGTGGCCAGCGAGCCGGCGGTCAGCGCCCCGTGGATGGCGCCGGCGGCGCCCCCTTCGCTCTGCATCTCGATAACGCGTGGAACGGTCCCCCATAGATTCTGCCGTCCGGCGGCCGACCAGGCGTCGGCCCACTCGCCCATGGCGGAGGAAGGGGTGATGGGGTAGATGGCCACGACTTCGCTCAGGGCATAGGCGATCCGCGCCGCCGCTTCGTTGCCGTCGATCGCCTCGAGGATCCGACTCATGATGCGTTCCCTCCCCAGCTCCCGCGGATGACAGGCCGCCCGCCATCTCCTTGACGCCACGCTCTTTGAAACAGCAGATTCCGTGCCATTCGAATCTGGCCCATCAGGCGCTTCCCGAGTGAGCCCCGTGGGACGACGCGAATACTTTGCTCCCCCCCTGCCCGCCCCGCGCAATTTTTTCCGATTCACTTGATCTGGTTCAGGAAGTCAGATCTTCAGGGAGTGCTCGCGGCGGGTCTGCACCCAAAGCCACCTCGATGAGATCGTCTGGAAAGGACGCGCCTCCGTTCCCTAGGCACTTCCCGGCGTCCGTCCCGCGAAGCGCACTGGCATGCACTCTGCTTAGTCGACAGAGAGGACGCACGAGGGCGCGTAAAGCGATGGTGGTCGGGGCCGCGAGGCGAACCCGCCGCCATGGCGAAGGAAAGAAGATGAGCGATCCGGAAAGACTCCGCGGGCAAATCAGGCAGATCAGGTCCCTCATCTTTGCGGCCCGCCAGCGGATTGCCGGCCTGCGGCCCATCTGGGGCGCTTACCTGGCCGGGGAGACGATGAACGGCCTGGACGAAGCGCTGGACCAGCTGGAGAAAGAGATGGGGCTGGCGCCGAAGGCCGAGAAAGGCCTGAGGATGCCCCGTCACTGCTAGATCTTCTCTCCCGGGGTCGACGTGGAAGCCATCATGCTCGAGACGGCGAAGTAGCGTCTCCGCAAGCGCTTTCCAGTCAATGCCCGCCTCTGTTAATGTACACGCCCGGAATGCTTGTTCCGTCGCGTGGGATCCCTACGAAACCAGAAGCCGCCTCGGAGACGCTTTACAGAGCCTTGCAGCGCTCGATTGATGCGTAGGGACGGTCATGGATCCGCACTAGGAGTGAACGGAGGCAACTTCGCGGTCAGTTGCGGCAAGCTCGTTCTCAATGGGCGCAATCCCAAGGAGGAGATGAGGAAGCAATGACCCTCTCGACCAACAAGCGACTCCGCGTCACCGGCTTTCTGAGAGTTCTCGCCTGGAGCCCCTTGGGTCTCTCTGGGCTCGGGCTCGCGATCGTGTCGGGGATCCTTCTGCTCCTGTTCGCGTTTGCCGGACCGCTCGGAATCGAGACCGGACCCTATTTCGGAATCGTCGCCTGGATTCTGTTACCGGCCCTCTTCGTCCTCGGTTTGCTGTTGACGCCTATCGGTTACTTGCGCGCCCGCCGGCGGCTGTCGGAAGGCGACGCCGTGCAGAAACTTGCGTTGCCGATCCTGGATTTCAACAATCCGCGTCTTCGTCGGAACCTCCTCCTCTTCGTTGGACTCAGCTTCGCCAACTTGCTGATTCTTGGCATGGCGTCGTATCAAGGCGTGCACACCATGGAGTCCAACGCCTTCTGCGGCTTGACCTGCCATAGAGTCATGGAACCGGAGTACACCGCTTTCCAGTTCTCGCCGCATGCGAGCGTGAAATGCGTGGATTGTCACGTCGGACCCGGCGCCACCGGTTTCGCGCGTGCGAAGCTCTCCGGAGTGCGGCAGCTCTTCTCCGTGGTCCGAGGAAGCTATGCTCGTCCCATTCCAGCGCCCGTCGAGAACCTTCGTCCGGCGCGCGAGACCTGTGAGGCCTGCCACTGGCCGGCCGAGGATCATGGAGATCGCCTCCGGATCCGGGAGCGCTACAACGATGACGAAAAATCATCCAGGCGTACGACGGTGCTGCTTCTCCACGTCGGCGGCGCCATCAAGGGAGGAGGCGAAGGACACGGAATCCATTGGCACATGAATCTCGCGAACGAGATCACCTATCTCCCTGTCGATAGGGAGAGGACCAAGATTCCGTGGGTGAGGCTCAAGGACGCTGCGGGGAGGATCACCGAGTTCTCGGTCGCCGATTCAGGCTTGTCGAAGGAAGAGATTGCCAGGGCACCCAAGCGAACAATGGACTGTATCGACTGCCATAATCGCCCGGCCCACCGCTTCAGCCTGCCCGAAGAGGCCGTGGACGAAGCAATCCGTGAGCGTGGGCTGGATCGGAACCTTCCTTACTTGAGACGCGAGATGATATCGGCGCTGAAGGCGTCCTATATCGACAAGTCAGCGGCACAGCGTGGAATCGCCGAGTCTCTCGCGAAATTCTATCGGGAGAGTTATCCGGAAGTCTCCGCCAGCTCCCAAGCAGCGATCGGTAAAGCCGCCGCGGCGGCGCAGGTCATCTACGAGCGAAACGTTTTCCCCGGAATGAGGGTGGGATGGGCCGTCCATCCGGATCACCTCGGCCACGAACACGCTCCGGGTTGCTTCCGATGCCACGATGGTGAGCACAAGAGTTCTGACGGCAGGGAGATCAGCCAGGACTGCGGGACGTGTCATACCCTGTTGGCGGTCGAGGAGGAGGAGCCGCCGATTCTGAAAACGCTCGCAGGGCAGTAGCATCGCCTGTCCCGGGCTTTGAAGAGTTCAGAAGGCCTCGGCAGGACTTACTTGCCAGCCGGCTTCTGGGGATTCGGATGCGCAATCTTCGCGCTGGCGGTCGCGAAGTCGAATCCCTTGTGCGTCGGATTTTCAGGGTTGTGGCAGTGCTTGCAAGTCTCCTCGGACGGCACAACCAATCCCGCCGCTGCCGCCTGCGCATGATCCTTCATGACGGCCATGGAATAGTAGTCTCCGCCGGCGCCGTGGCAGGACTCGCATCCGACACCTTCCTCCGCCTTGTACTTGTCGGTCAGCATCTGGGCCGGGGCCCCGTAGCCGGTCACGTGGCACTTGAGACATTCGGGAGCTTTCTGCGGATCGGCGATCCCCTTGGCTGCCCCCACTTTCTTCGCTTCTTCGGTGCCGAGTGTGGCGAAGGCCTGAGCGTGCTTCGACTGGGCCCACTTGCTGTACTGCGCTCCCTTCGCCGGCGAGTTGTGGCACAGCTTGCATTTCTCTGAGCCCACGAACTTGTGCGCCGCGCCGGCTGCCCCCGCTTCGCTCAAACACAACCCAAGCGCCGCGAAGGCCGCAAGACTCGTCAGGGTCAACGCGCCGAACCGCTTCATCGGTCCTCCGTGAGTTTTGACTGTTCGTATTCGTTGTTGTCCCCAGACAACTCCTCTATACAATCTCTTTCCTCCAGGCGCAACCAGACGCGTGCCCTTCGAAGCAGCCCTGACGATGCGGAACCATTCTGCTCGCTCTGCCGGGGCGCTCGGAGGGTAACGTTTGGCAACCTGGAGAGCGCGTGCGTGGGACCTCGGAGGCACAAGCCGACGGATCCCGCGCAGCAACCGCCTTTCAGGCCGCGGACTGCGGCTTCCTGTCCGGATGCGCTTCGGCCGCGATCTGCCTCTCCGCCTCGAGCCAATCCTCAAACTCGTGCCCGGGCTCGCCCCCCCTCCTCTCGTAGAGTTCGTAGGCCTTGCGGGCGATCATCTCGTGACGCATCCCTTCGTCCTGAAAAGAGGGCCTTTGGCGCGAGGCGCCTTTCACGACGCCTGGCTTCGATTTGTTTCGCATGACTCTCTCCTCGAGTTCCGTGCGGCCTCTGGGCGGGCCGCCTTTATCCGAAGCTTGGAGTCCCAGTCACTCCAAGTCCCTCCCCGCGCCGCCAGCACCGACAAGCGGCCTTGCGTTTCCGGAGGGAAATTTTTCAGGAAGTCCCTCGAGAGGTTGAGCAGCGCCGCGCGGCGATAGGCTTATAAAAGAAAACTCCCGACGGGGCATGGTCAAGTCGCTGGCGCTGGTGCCTGTCGCTCCGATCACGACGCAAATCGGAGCCGCGAAGCCGCCAGGACTGTTCGCGTGAAGGAGATCATAATTCACGAGGGTGCCTCCCGGCGAATTGACCAGCACGATTTCTCCGTTCAGGGGTCGACGCGAGGGGGCAGGGAGGGACGGGCGAGCGCGGCGGAGAGATCGCGCGAGGTTTCGGGACGCCGGGAGTAGCGGAGCCTGCGCTCCACGCGTCTCTGGAAGCGCATGGCGAAGGCTTTCGAGAGCGCGCGCAGGCGAAGCTCCTTCCACCAGTACTTTCGCGGATTGTCCATGAGGTGGCGGCACTCCTCCGGCAGCAGGACCAGGCTCACGTGCACGTTCGGCGCGACGCCGATGGGAAGATCCTTCTCCATGCAGGCCTCGTAGAGGCGGCGGAAGAGCGGCACGAGCTCCTCCGTCTTCGGGGGAGCGAAATCCTCCATGTCGGTGCCGGTGAGGGGACGGAAGACGCAGACGGTCGGGATAGCGCCGACCGAGGCGATCCAGTCAATGGCGGCGATCGAGGAGGCGGGGGGCTCCAGCCCGGCGATGATCTCGCCGTTGGAGACCCAGGGCTCCCAGCCGGCCCGCGACAGGCGGGCGCAATACTCGACCGCCCCGAGATAACGCGAAAGCCCGTATTCCCGCGCCTTGCCCGGGCAGAACTTCTTGAAGATCTCCTCGTCGAAGATCTCGAAGCAGAAGGAGGCGCGGTTGACTCCCAGGTCGCGCAGGTAGTCGTAGCGTTTCAAGTCGTGATGCGGAGGGGTCTGTACTCCCGCCAGGAGTCCCGTCTCCTCCTTCACCCGCCGCAGGAACGGCTCGAGGATGTCCAGGTAAGTGTCGCCTTCGTAGTGCCCCGTGTTGAAATCGACGTAGGTGATCTCCGACTCCTCGCGCGCCGCGCGTACCACCTCCATCACCTCGTCCACCGATTTCTCGGTGTCGTCGTCGACTCCGAGGTTCAATCCCACCGAGCAGAATCTGCAGTTGACCTTCGGTTTCTCGGTCCAATACTCGCAGACCTTGGCCTGGTAGATGCCGAGGTAAGTGCCCTGCAGAGTCCCAATCCGGGTCATCGGCTTGCCGCTCGACGTCGAGCGCTCGTACCAGGCGGGCCGCGGCGCGAGGCGCACCGGGATCCCTTCCTCGCTCCGGGACGAAGGAATGAAAGAGGCGCTGGCGACGGAGGAGCGCTCGCGGTGGCGGCGGAGAACGTACCGCCCCTGCTCGCGGTAGAGCACGTAGGGAGACGCGGCCGCGAATTTCTCGGTGACCGGGACGTTGGTCCACAACCCGCCGGGAAGGATCAGCTCGAGGCCCGAGCCCAGGCCCGCCCGGGTCCGGAGGATTTGGCGGCCTCCGTCCTCCACGACGTAGCACGAGTCGTCGAGACGCATGCCGCGGCAGTAGAGGTCGAGTTTCAGGAGGGCCGGGTTGCGCCGGATGTCCGTTTCCAAAGCGGCTTCCTCGAAAACTTGAGGTAATTCCGCGAGCCGACCGGCTGCCTTGCCGGAATGGCAGGGTGCCGATTTCCTTTTGGAGGTGATTGTGCAACCCTTGTGCCGCGCCATAAGACCCGCCGACCTTCCGGAGAGACTCCCTGGGGCGATCTTGAGGAAGGCAGCCTCCGCCGCTGGTGGACATGGATTAACCTTCTGATTAACATGAAGTTCCCCATGCCCCGGCGGGGCCGATTCGGCCCTTTGCCGGTGGCCGGACCCCCGGCGCCTCTTCATTATTTAAGGGGCCGCGGCGCCTGGGGCCGTGCCTGGCGAAAATAATTCGCGCCGCTGGAACGGGCCGGCTTGGCGGCGCAGGGTGATGGCATGAGGTATGGCGTGAAGTATGCACAAGCAGCAAAAGGTCAGTATTCGCCAACCGATGACGCCCATCATAAGAAGAACATGGCCACCAAATCGCAAATCATGAATCGTGTCGTCCTGGGGCTGGTCGTAGCAGGGATCAGCGCGGGGCTCGTCCTGCAGATCATGGGAAACCGGGACGCGGCGGGCGTGGTGTGGGCGGCCACGACGATGGCGGCGCTGGTCCCCCTGACTCTCTCCGTCGTGAGAGACCTGCTCTCCTGGAAAGCCGGCGTCGACGTCATCGCCCTCTTGGCCATGGGAGGATCCCTGGCTCTCGGGGAATACCTGGCCGGGGCCGTCATCGCCCTGATGCTGTCGGGCGGGCAGGCGCTCGAGCAGTTCGCCGCGGCGCGGGCGCGACGCGAGCTCAAGGCCCTCATGGACCGGAGTCCGCGCAAGGTCCACCGTTTCGAGGAAGCCGGCCTGGCGGAGCGCAGCATCGAGGAGGTGCTTCCCGGCGATCTTCTCCTGGTCCGCGCGGGGGAGATCGTGCCGGTGGACGGACGAGTCGAAGGCTCGGCGGCAATCCTGGACGAATCGGCCCTCACCGGCGAGGCTCTTCCGGTGGAGCGCCCGCCCGGCGACGCGGTGCGCAGCGGCACGCTGAACGCCGCCGGCTCTCCCTTCGAGCTGCGCGCCGCCGCGACCGCTCAAAAGAGCACGTATGCGGCCATCGTGCGCCTAGTGGAGCAGGCCCAGTCCTCGAAGGCTCCGTTGATTCGCATGGCGGACCGATACGCCCTTTTCTTCCTTCCGGCCAGCCTCGCCCTGGCGGCGCTCGCCTGGAGCATCTCCGGAGAGCCGGTGCGCGCCCTGGCCGTCCTGGTGGTCGCCACTCCATGCCCTTTGATCCTGGCCGCGCCGGTGGCGTTCGTCTCCGGCATCTCGCGGGCCGCCCGCCGCGGCATCATCGTGAAAGGAGCCGGGGCGCTGGAGGCGCTCGCCCGCGGCGAAATCCTGATTCTCGACAAGACCGGCACGGTCACCGGTGGCGCCCCGGTGCTCACCGACGTGATCTCGTTCGGGGAGGAGAGCCAGGCCGAGATCCTGCGGCTCGCGGCGTCGCTGGAGCAGGCCTCGATGCACATGCTGGCGGAGCCGATCCTGCGGGAGGCCCGGGAAAGGAAGCTCTCCCTGAGTCCTCCGATGGAGGCCCTGGAACAGCTGGGCGAGGGGATCCGCGGCCTCGTCGATCGGCGGGAAGTCGCCCTGGGGAAGTCGGGCTGGATCCTGCAGGGCCTTCCGGCGCCCGCGGCGCTGCGTCGCGTCCGCCGCCGGGCCATGCTCGAAGGAGCGTCCAGCGTGCTCGTCTCGGTGGACGGCAAGCCGGCGGGCGCCCTCATCCTGGAGGATCTGATCCGCCCGGACGCGCCGCGGACGCTGCGCAATCTCCGGCGCATCGGATTCCGGAAGATCTGGCTGCTCACCGGCGATCATCTGGAGGTTTCCGAGCTGGTCGGCGCGGCGCTGGGGGTCGACCGCGTCCTGGCGGACCGCACCCCGGCGGAAAAGACGGAAGGGGTCCTCTCGGCGAAGTCGGAGGGAATCACGGTCATGGTGGGCGACGGGATCAACGATGCTCCGGCGCTGGCCGCCGCCCACGTCGGCGTCGCCATGGGCGCCCGGGGCGCCACGGCGTCCTCCGAGGCCGCCGACATCGTTCTGATGACCGACCGCCTGGATCGTCTGGAAGAGGGGGTGGGGATCGCGAGGCGCTCGGGCCATCTGGCGCTTCAGAGCATCCTGGCGGGGATGGGCCTCTCGCTTCTGGCCATGGGGTTCGCGGCGGCCGGCCGGATCCCTCCGGTGGTGGGAGCCCTTCTTCAGGAGGCGATCGACGCCGCGGTCATCCTGAACGCGCTGCGGGCCCTGAGCGGCCGCCTCTCCCTAAGGGGAGACAAAAGGGGCTCGGAAGTCGCCGCCCGCTTCAGAGCCGAGCACCGCACGCTCCTGCCGGAAGTGCGGCGAATCCGGGAGGTCGCCGATCGGCTCGATTCCATGAACCCGGCGGCAATCCGCTCCGAGCTGGTCCGGGTCCACGATTTTCTGTCGAACGAGTTGCTGCCGCACGAGATCGCCGAGGACGCCACCGCCTACCCGGTCGTCGCCCGGATCATCGGCGGGACCGATCCGACCGCCACCATGAGCCGGGCCCACCTGGAAATCGGCCATCGCATCCGCATGCTCGGCAGTCTCCTCGCTGACATTCCCGCCGAGGGACCGACTGGCGAAGAAGTGGGTGATTTTCGAAGGATTCTCTACGGGCTGGACGCCATCCTCCGGCTGCATTTCGCCCAGGAGGAGGAGACCTACCTTCCCCTGCTCGATGGAAAGGCAGCGCCTTTGCTTCAGGTTCACTCGTCGGGCCGGCCGCGCCCTGATCCCGGGGGCGAGAGCGGTTCGCCGGCGCCCGCCGATTTCTAGGGATCGAGCCGCGCCTCCCGGCGGCACCGCGACCCGGCGCGGAGGGCGCTTCCCGAGCCGCGGGACCGAAGGCGCCAGAGGGAACGAGCCTGCAAAAGGAACGCCCTCCAGGGGATGGCCCTGGAGGGCGCTGCGGGGAAAAGCCGGAGTCTGCTGACGCGGCCGTCTACTGCTTCGCCGCCTAATGCGGACGAGGGAATTCGGGATCCGCATGGCGCTGGGCCTTTGCGGCGCGGCACTCGGAGGGGTTGCCTCGTGGTTCCTGTCACGAACGCTCTACGGCCTGGTCTTCGGGGTCGGCACGCACGATCCCACGACCTTCCTCGGGATCGCCGCGGTCCTCCTGGCGGTCTGCTGGCTGGCCTGTCTGCTCCCCGCGCGGCGGGCGACGCGCGTCGATCCGATGACCGCGTTGCGCGCCGAGTAGGTCGAGCGCCGGCCCGCGTCGCCCGGCCTGGCGGATCAGAAGGCGTCCGTAGCGGTTAGAAGAGAGAAGATGAAGACTTCCCGCTTCTCCCCATCCTTGCAGCGGAACTTCAATCCGGCGAAGAAGTCCAGATCCGAATAAGCGCGCGCGACCTGCTGCTCCAGCTCCGGAAGATCCTTCACGCCCCGCCATCGCGCATCGTAGCGCTCGGGATGTTCGAGGTCCTTCTTGGTGAACACCGCGTGCAGCACGTCCCCCTTCGAGATCCGGGCGGCATGCGCGTGCGAATTGGGAAGCACGCGGTTGACCAGCAGGCCGGGCTGGCTGCCGGTTCCGATCTCGACGCCGCCGTAGAGGCGCAACGCATCGATTCCCTTCAAGCGCGGCCGATCCAGGCGCGGGGCGAGGATGAGGTCCACCGTGAGCTTCTTGCCGTCCCGAACGACCTCCACCGGGCAGCGGTCTCCGGGCTTCGCCGACAGCAGGCGAAGCTGAACCGCAGCCAGGGAAGGGATCTCTTCCCCGCAGATGCGGAGCAGGCCGTCGCCCCGCCGCAGCCGGGTGAAGGCGGGCGTATCGGGGAAGACGTCCTCCACCACCCAGCGGACCTCGCCGGGGATTCCGAAGAGCTTGCGGCTGTCCGGATCCGCGGCCGCCGCGTGCGCCCCCATCCAGGCGCGGGGCGGTTGTCCGCCGCGTATCCACGCCAGCGAGCGTTCGACCCAATCGGCCGGGATGAAATAGCCGATTCCGGCGGCCGGTCCGAGCCAAAGCGAACGGCCCAGGGGAAAGGCGGTGGTCATGCCGAGAAGTCGGCCGGTCGCATCCACGGCCGGCCCTCCGGCGAATCCGCGCGGCAAAGAGGCGTCGCTTTGCAGGTAGTCTTCCACCGGATGAATCTCCATGCCGCTGCGATGGAGGCCGCTCACCACTCCCGGCGAGACGGTGATCGAAGGCGTCATTCCGGCAGCCGAGGAGAAACCGATGGCGGTCAGGGTCTCACCCTCCCGGGGCTGGTCCCGCCGTGCCGGAACCGGAGGAACTCCCGGGAGATCGGCCGCCAGCAAGCCGACGCCGATCAAGGGATCCACGGCGACGATGCGGGCGGCCGCCGTCCGGCCCGCGGCGTCGGCCAGCCGCACTTCCTTGGCGCCCACCAGCAGGCCGGCGTCGGTCACGAATTCCCCGGGCGCCACGGCGAATCCGCTGCCGAGCAGCGAATCGACCCGCACGGCCGAGCTCTGGGTGATCGCCTGCACGATGGAGCTCATCTCCCGATCGTGAATCGCCACCACCTGGACCACCGAAAGCCTGGCATCCGAGGCCGGTGCGGGCGGCGGCGCTCCCGCGGCCCCCGGCTCGAGCCGGGCGCCGCACTGCGTGCAGAACAGGGCCCCGGGGGGGACCGGCGCGCCACACTTCGGACACACCGCCTCGGCGACGACCAAGCCGGTCGCGACGCAAGCGAGCGCTGCGAGCAGGCAGGCTCGCAGGACGCGCCGGTGGGGTGAGGATCGATTCCGCATGGCTTTAGCCTGCCTTCCGGATCAATAGACCGGAGCCGTGAGCACGTCGGGAAACAGATTCAAATAGGAGCTGTCGACCTTGTCGCCGCTCTTCGCGTCGCGCATCTTCATCCAGATGCTGTAGGTAGACAATCTCGCCGGTCCCTCTTCGGAGCTCGTGTCGGCGAAGATGTGGCTGTTGTGCTCGCGCACAATCCTGTCGAAGGTCTCGCGGCGCCGCACTCCCTTCCCGTACACCTCCGTGATCAGGTCGCCGTCGAAGTAACCCCGCTTCTCCCCGCGGCCTCCGCGCATGAGATTGGCCAGACGGAGACCCTGCTGCGCAGTGGGACCGGCGAAGACCTCCACCAGGTTGGCCTGCAGGGTCTCTTCCATCTCGTCGGCGGGAGAGAGCATGATTCGCCGCGGGCGGTGAGCCGGCGTGATGGACAGCCGCAGCTCCTTGGCGGCCCGCGAGACGGTGATCGTCACGGGCGGACCCCCGGGCGAGGCGGTGAGGAGCCGGGCGCCCGCGCCCGCCAGGCTCGAGACCTTTTCGTCTCCGACGGCCGTGAGCACGTCCCCCGGAAGCAGCCCCGCCTTTTCCGCGGGGGTGCCGGGAACGAGGTACGCCACCACGGGCATCGTGCTTCCCTCCGGGAGCTGGAAGCGCGCGCGGCGCCGTTCGTCGGGAAGCGTCAGCCCGATCCCGAAGTACGGCCGATCGGGCTTCTTCTTCTGGGACAGGACCTCCACGAGCGCCGTCATATCGGCCACCGGCATGGCGTACACGATACCCGGATCGGGAGCGTGCAGGATCATGCCGGCGGCGTCTCCGTAAGGATCGAGGACCACTCCGCCGAGGCAGCCGTCCTCGATCGTGTGATCGGTGCGGAGAAGGTTCTCGAACGCGACCAGATGCGTTCCCTGCTGGCCGGTCGAGGAGACGCGTCCGCGATGGAACGACTCGGGAAGGTATTCGACCCGGCGGCCGGTCTGGGAGACCGGGAAGCAGATCGCCCAGGCCGTATCCAGCTCGCGAACCGATGCGGAGAGTTTCAAAGGAACCGCGTCGGGAACATCGGCCTTCACGACGCCGATTCCGGAAGGGAGATCGTAGCCCAGAATCTCTATCGGCCCCTGTCGATTGTTGTAGGTCCGCATGTCGCCCAGCTCGACCCACTCCAAGGCCCGGGCGCTGGTGACGAAGATGCCCGGCTTGAGGAAGGGGAAGGCCGTCGCGAAGAACTTGTTCTTTCCCGGGCGATAGGCGAACGCATAGCTCGAGCTGTACTTGAACAGATTCGGAGGAAGGATCTCGTCGAGACTCGGCGGCTCCTTCACCAGGATCAGTCCGATCACGGAAGCGCCGATCCTCTGAAGACGCGCGGCCGCGGCCGCTCCCGTCGGCACGCGCAGGTTCCAGCCGCAGGCCACGCAGTAGTGCCAATCGGGCTCGACCCGGTAACCGCAGCGCGGGCAGAATGCGGGGACCGCGGCGGGAGGAGGGCCCGACTGGGCCTCCAAGGCCGCGGCCGCCCCCCCCAGGAGGAGCAGGAGGACGGCGGTGGTCCAGCCGGCGCGCCGGCCCGGGACGGGACTCTTCACACGATGAGCGCCCATGTCTCCTCGAGCACCAGGGAATGCACGAGCGGTTCATTCGGACGCGCCCGATCCGTGCGCAGCCCGAACGCGACGCCGAGCCGTCCCGCCTCATACATCCGTTTCAGGGCCTCCCGGAGGTCGCTGACGGTGCGCACTTCCGTCGGATGAGAGGCACGGTAAACCTCGGGAGACAAGAGGGTCTCCGTCCAACCGGCGGCCGGAAGAACGCTTTCGACGCGGTCTCCATCCGCGAAGCCGTAGAACGAGGCCAGGCTGAACAGGTCGTTGGTCTGGATCACGACCTTCTTTTTCTTGGGATCGTCGATGAAGCGGGCGTGCAGATACCTCTCGAGATCCTGGACCGGGTCGATTCGGGGCCACGCCGGACGGGCCGTCGTGGTGACGTCGATCGGGATTTCCCGGCCGCCGCGGTCGAGAACGAGCTGGATCGCCGCCGCCGGTCCGACGCTCGAGATCGCTTCCTGCAGCACGTAGGAATCGGGGAGCGCGTGATTGTTGATTCCGAAGATCACGTCTCCAGGCTTGAATCCCGCGGTTTCGGCGGGGGTGCCGGCGAGGATCGATTCCACCACGACGCCGCCCGTCCGATGGAGGGAATACTTCTTGATCATCTCTGAATCGATCGGACGAACCTGGAGTCCCAGGAAACCGCGCGCGTAGGCGCCCTTCTGGCGCAGGCGATCGATGACCAGCTTGGCCATCCGCGAAGGAATCGAATAACCCTGTCCCTTCTCGCGGAAATACCCCATGTCGTTCACCCCCAGCACCGTGCCGCGGACGCTCACGAGCGGACCGCCGCTGTTGCCGGAGGTGAAGAACGCGTCGGAATGGAGGAAGTTCTCCACCTGGTTCAGGCCGACGTGGACGCGCACCATGCTGGCAACGGTTCCCCGGGTGAGTGAAAGCCCGATGTCGAGAGGAATTCCGAGAGCCCAGACCTCTTCGCCGAGCTGGACTTTCTCGGAATCGCCCCAGGCGACCGCGGGAAGGTCCGAGCCCTCCGCCCGGAGGAGAGCCAGGTCGCTCGCCACGTCGATGCCGATCAGCCGGCAAGGAAGATTCCGGCCGTCCTGGGCGTCCAGGCTCAGCTCCGCAGGCGCGCCGAACGGCGAAGCGACGTGGGCGTTGGTGACCACCCATCCGCCCTGCTCGACGGCGAAGCCCGAGCCGATCAGGCGCCTCTCATCCTTCATCTCGGCCATGTAGCCGTAGCCAAAGTCGTTCACCGCGGGGTAGCGGAAATCTGTCTTTGTCTTGACACGCACCCGGACGACCGATTTGGCCGCCTGTTGGATGGCAGATTGGATCTCCCCGGCCGACAGAGTCTCCGGAGCCCTGACGAAGCCTGGCTGGTAGCGCTCCGCCTCCAGCGTCGGCAGAGGCGTTCCGTCCTTCAGGCAGAACTTGCTTCCAGGCTGGTTCTCGGCGCCGCACACGGGGCAAAAGACGGCAGAAGAAGCGGTCGCGTCGGCAGGCGGAGCGGGGCCCTCGGCGGGGCGGGCGTGGGAGAGATTCATCAGCAGCACCAGGCAGGCGAGCAGGGGCCCGAGCCTGCCCGGGCGGGCCTGTTCCGTCACGCGGGATACGCCTCCAGGCGTCGGACGGTCATGGGGCTGGACGGACAACGTCGACTCCTTCGGCCGGGCGATACGAGAAGCGGGGGGATGCAGGGATTCTGCCCGCCGGGATGCCGCGTGTCAACCCGTCAAATCGCCCGCTCTCCAACTTCGCAGGGCGGGGCTGACCGCCTTCCAGCGCTCGGAGCTCAGCATCGACGTCGGATTCTCACGGCGACAGATCGGCGCGGATGCTGCGATGCAGATAGATGCGCGCTTTCTCCCACTTGCGTTGCACCGTGCGCTCCACCGCGCCTTGGAGCGCCGCGATCTCGGCGAAGGAAAAACCGCAGAAGAACTTGAGGTCGACGATTTCGGCCAGGGAGGGATCGGCCTTGCCCAGATCGTCGAGCGCGGCGCCGATGCGCGTCAGCTCGCCTTCGTCGATCGCCTGGCCGCCGGCGTCCGTCGGCAGGGAAGTGATCTCGACCCCCCCATTAGCCTCTCTGAAGGGTTCGATGGCGTCCCTTCTGAAAGTCGCGCAGAAATATCCCCCTCGAAGCGAGGACCTCCTTGCCGCCCACCACGATGAATCCTAGAATGAGGCGACCCGGGAGAGAAACGTGAGGGCGCGTCGGGCGGCGGGGACTGCGCGCCGCCCGCGGCGCCGGATTCCCGGAGCGGACGCCAAAGGCCATGGCCCTGCCGGAGAAGGGAAGGAGAGAGCGATGAGCGGAGTTCGAGTCCTGGTCGGCACTCGCAAAGGCGCGTTCGTTCTGACGTCCGACGGCAAGCGGGAGCGGTGGCGCGTCGACGGCCCGCACTTCGCAGGCTGGGAGATCTATCACGTCAAGGGGTCTCCCGCGGATCCGAGCCGGTTGTACGCCTCGCAGACCAGCGGCTGGTTCGGGCAGGTCCTGCAGCGCTCGAACGACGGCGGCAGGACCTGGGAGACGCCGGGAGGCGGGGTGACGATGTCGCCCGAGGGCATGCCTACCGGCGAAAGCAACCGGTTCGTCTACGACACGAGCCCCGGCACCGGCAAGCCCCTCACCACGCACCAGTGGTACGACGGCACGCAACACCCTTGGGAGTTCAAGCGGGTCTGGCACCTGGAGCCGTCGCTGGCCGATCCCGACGTCATCTACGCCGGCGTGGAAGACGCGGCGCTCTTCCGGTCGACCGACGGAGGGCGGAGCTGGAAGGAGCTTCCCGGCCTTCGGGGTCATGACTCTGGCTCCCGGTGGCAGCCCGGCGCCGGGGGCATGTGCCTGCATACGATCCTGCTCGATCCGAAGGATTCGAACAGAATCTTCGTGGCGATCTCCGCCGCGGGCGCCTTCCGGAGCGACGACGCCGGCAAGAGCTGGCGGCCGATCAACCGGGGATTGAAGTCCCAGTACATCCCCGATCCGGACGCCGAGGTGGGCCATTGCGTGCATCGCCTCGCGATGCACCCGGCGCGGCCGGAGGTGCTGTTCATGCAGAAGCACTGGGACGTGATGCGCAGCGACGACGCCGGAGATTCCTGGCGCGAGGTGAGCGGGAACCTGCCGACCGATTTCGGCTTTCCGATCGACGTCCATGCCCACGAGCCGGAGACCCTCTACGTCGTTCCGATCAAGAGCGACTCGGAGCACTTCCCGCCCGAGGGCAAGCTGCGGGTCTATCGCAGCCGGACGGGTGGCAACGAATGGGAGGCGCTCACCCAAGGGCTGCCACAGCGCGATTGCTACGTGAACGTCCTGCGGGACGCGATGGCCGTCGACCGGCTCGACCCCTGCGGCGTCTACTTCGGGACCACCGGAGGGCAGGTGTACGCCTCGGCCGATTCCGGCGACAGCTGGGTGCCGATCGTCCGCGACCTGCCGGCCGTCCTGTCGGTCGAAGTCCAGACGCTGCCATGATCCGCGTGGCGCTCCCGCCGCACCTGCGGACGCTGGCGCAGGTCAAAGGCGAAGTGACGCTCGACGTGTCGGGCCGGGTCACGCGGGCGTCCGTGCTCGACGCGCTCGAGATCCGCTATCCCATGCTGCGCGGGACGATCCGCGACCACGGCACCGGGCAGCGACGGCCGTTCCTGCGATTCTTTGCGTGCGAGCGGGACGTGACCCACCAACCGCCGGATGCCCCGCTCCCCGACGCGGTCGCGTCGGGGGAGGAGCCCTTTTTCGTCGTAGGAGCCATTGCCGGCGGCTAACCTCCACGTCGCACGCATGTCGATCGCAGGACCCCCCACTCGTCGTGTAGGTGGAGCCGGCGAGAAAGGCGGCTCCCAACCCGAACCATTGAGGAGCGACGGCCATGCGATTCATGATCCTGGTGAAAGCCAACGAACAGTCCGAGGCGGGCGTGCTCCCGGACGAGAAGATCCTCACCGAGATGGGGAAGTTCAACGAGCAGCTGGTGAAGGCCGGCGTGATGCTCGCGGCCGAGGG
>DASYRE010000047.1 GCA_036004685.1 Candidatus Polarisedimenticolia bacterium
AGAGGCCCTCACTCGCGCTCCTGTCTCATTCTGGACAACAGGTTGAAGCGAAATGCGCCATCGTCCGGGCATTCGTCATGAACCTTTTGATCAACAAGATACGAAAACGCTCGGAGCAGAATGCTCCGTTGTGACTCTTGATCCTCACACGAGCCCATGGGCTTCCCCTTGTCCAACTCCTTGAAAGGCTGATCCAGAAAGCGCCGCGTAGGATAGGCACGCTGGTTGCTCAAGAACCGATCAGAGAGTGCCAATCCTCGTGATGATGCGGGATGAACAACGACGTACGCCGTAACGTGCATGAACGTCCTCAGGAGAAAAACATGGCAAGGAAGGCGAGGAGACTGCATTGGGTGATCGGTGTTTTGACATTTCTCATGGGAGGTTCCGAGATCGTCCGGGCGGCGAGTTCACAGTCGGAGCACTTTCCCGTCCCAGCGCCCACCAGCGCGCCGATCGGTATTAACTTGAAGGCCATTGGCTTCCGACCTGTTGGATGCCAAGTGAACACCCTGGTTGCGGCTGACGCGCCAGCGGTCATCGCCAGGAAGGCCGCCTCGGCCCTTTGCCAATGCATCCTGGAAGCAGGCATTAGTTGTCCCGGGGCAGTCTGCAATCCTGTCCCTATCTCCCCACTCGCGGTCACGTGCATCGGAGGCCTTCAAGGTGAGAGCTTCAATCTAACGCAAACTGCGGGCTCGGATGGTCTGGAGGTCGGTACCGGCTTCGGGAACATAGCCAATCTGAATTGCACCAACAACAATAACTATCCGGATATACGCGCCGATCTCGCCGCCCGGGTTCTCCTCCAGGTTCGCTCCAATGCCATAGCGGGACAGGTCAACGTCAGGATATTCCACAACCAAGGCGGTCAGAATCCCAGAATTGCTTCCTTCAACGTCGGCGCGGCCGACAGTTCGCAGACGATTGCCAACGGCATTCGAGACGCAATCAATGCGCTGGCATTCAGCCCGGATGTGATCGCAGTCACGCACCCTCCTTCTGATGCCAGCGTTCCGCTCACGCATTTCCCGGCGACCTACTTCGGTCAGTACTTCGTCGAGATCACCAATGCACAAGCCGCAGGCGTGACGGACGTCGAGGTCGTTGTGCAGTCGGGACAGGGCTTCACTCTCGAGCCCACTGAGAACGTCAATGATATTCCGACACTAAGCGAGTGGGCGATGATCATCCTGACCATCTTCCTACTCGGATCGGGATACTGGCTGCTGCGCAGACAGCGTCGATCGGCGCTAGCGTAGAGCATCGCTAGAATGGAATCGGGGCAAAGGGCCAGAGAAGACCATGCGTGGTTCACCTCATCTGGCTCTATGCCTTTCTCTCTCGCAATCCCGTCCGCCATATCCCGGTTCGGAGGAGCCATTCCTGGGGATGCGGATACAGATAAATCTGCTCAGAGATACACGGGATGCGCTGTTGGCGAGCATGACGCCTCAATAGCGTGAGAGGTGCGATCAGAGGCACCAGGCCGCGCCGGTAGTCTTCCAGCAGCTCCCCTATCTCCGTCATTTTGGTCCGGTCGAGATGATTCGCGAAGAAGCCCCCGACGTGCTGCAGAACGTTGAAGTGTCCCTTGACCGAGGCCGGCTTTCCAAGTGCTTTCATGAATGTCTCGCCGTACAATCGACACAGATCGGCCCGAGAGTGCGCCGGGGCCTGCGCCACCATTCGCCCCAGCCCCTGATAAAGCCTCGGATTGTGTGCAAGGAGCAGGAATTTGTGGGCATTGTGGAACGTGACGAGGTCGCGCCTCCGGCATCCCCCTGTTTCGAGTTCCTTCCAGCGCCGGTAGGCGAAGACTCGCACGATGAAGCTCTCCCACCGGCCCGGATCCTGAAGTCTTCCCTCTTCCTCCACCGGCAAGAGAGGAAAACGCTCCATGAGCTGGCGCGCGAAGAGGCCTGTCCCCTGCCGCAGCGGAGGGCCCTTCCCCGCGTGGATCTTGACGCGCTCCATCCCGCACGAGGGAGAATCGCTCTTAAGAAGATAACCGCAGAGATCCATCTCCTCCAGCCGTCGGATCCGGTTGCGGGAGTATTCCGTCATCTTGGAGGTCCAATCCTCGCCGGACTTCGCGCCGACCATCTTCGGCGCTTCAACACGTCCCGTCAGCCGGACCGGCTCTCGGGGGATTCCCATCCCGACCTCCAGCTCCGGACAGACAGGAACCCATTCAAAACACTTTCCCAGCGTCTCAGCGATAAAACGATTCCGCTTGTGGCCACCGTCCCAGCGGACCTCCTCTCCGAGCAGGCAGCTGCTGATTCCGATGCGGATCCGCAAGCCATCGGTCAACGCCATTCCGCGGACCAGCCTTTTCAAGTCTTATTCTCCGGTCTCGAATGGAACAGTCCTTTCCTCAACCGGTCTTCACCCAAGCGTAGCAACGAGGTGCCTCGAATGTCGGACGCGTGGAACTGCCTCAAGGGGGGCTGCTTCCGGCAAGGAAACTTCACGGAACGAAAAGTCGAACAACCGATCGGCAGAACCATCACGAAGGAGGCTCGATCCCGAGGTCCCGCATCTTCCGGCGCAGAGTCGATCGGTGAATCCCGAGGCTACGAGCCGCTCGGCCTTTGTGGCCGCGGGCCGCACGCAAGGCTTCCACAAGCGCGCGAGCCTCGATCGAGCGGAGACTCGACTCGGCTTCTCCCGGGGGCGGCTCCATGATCGGCCGGCCGCGGCCGATGCCCGTGGACATCGTGGACGGCGATCGATGACGGGCAGCACCGCTTAAGACGCCCTCGAGGGGAAGGACGTGGCGAGGCTCCAGGACTCCTCCCTGGACCTGCATCCTGATCCCTTCGAGGATATTCCGCAATTGGCGTACATTTCCCGGCCATGGATAGGATTGCAGAAGCTCTACCGCGCCGGGATCGAGAGTGATCCCCGAAGCGCTCAGGAAATGGGCCGCCAGTTGGAGAATGTCGCGACGGCGTTCCCGCAGTGGCGGAATGGCAATCTCCATCCCGCGCAGTCGATAATAGAGATCTTCCCGGAGATTCCCTTCCATCATCAAGCGTTCAGGATTCTGGTTCGTCGCCGCGAGGAAACGGACCGAAACGGTTCGCGACTCCTCCGATCCTACCGGCTGGACTCGGCCGTCGTCGATGACACGCAGCAATTTCGCCTGATGCTGTGGATTCAGGCACTCGAGCTCGTCCAGGAATAGTATCCCACCACCCGCCTCTTCCAACAGGCCCCGATGATCCCGGTCGGCTCCCGTGAACGCCCCTCGGCGATGCCCGAAAAACTGACTTTCGAACAGGTCCTGCGGGGAGACCGCGCAATTGTGGGCCACGAAGGGACCTGGCGAGAGATTCGAGAGACGATGGATCGCACGTGCCGCCAGCTCCTTTCCCGTTCCCGTTTCACCGCTGATCAGGACGTTCACGTCGCTCTTCGCGGCTACCGATATCAGGTGTCTGACTCGTATCATGCAGGGACTGGAGCCAATGATTTCAGCAATCGACCGGTCGGCGACCTGAAAAGGGTTGTGCTTCCCGGCCAAGGCCCGCAGCGCCGTCGAGCAGAGGAGTGAGGGAGAGACGGGCTTGGTGAGGTAGTTGGTGGCGCCGCTCTTGAGGGCCTCGACCACGCGAGCCACGTCCTGCTCCACAGTGACCAAAATGACGGGAACTTCGGGCCACCGCTCTTTGACGAGCCTCAGGAGCTCCAGACCGTCCAAATCGGGCATCCTGAGATCCGAGACGACCAGATCCGGAAGAGAAGCCTCGAGGCATAGCAAAGCCTCGATTCCTCCCGCGGCGCTCCGGACCTCGGAGAACTCCTCCGCGAGCGCCAGACTCATGAAACCCAGGGAGGCTGGATCGTCGTCCACGACGAGGGCCGTAGTCTTTCTCATGATTCAATGACCTCGGACGGGAATTCCAATAAAGATCTCCGTGCCTCCGCGCCGTCGAGGAGCCACCTTGAGGAAACCGCCCTGGGACTCCACGGCCCGGCGCGCGAGGAAAAGACCTAATCCTGCACCGTCCGGCTTGGTCGTGTAGCCCGGCCTGAATATGGCCTCGAGTTCAGATTCGTCGATCCCTTCACCCTCATCCCGCACCGCGATCTGCAGCGTCCCGTTTAGGGAAAGGCTCTCGAGCGAAACCTCTCCCCTTCCGTGCATCGACTCGGCGGCGTTTCGAACCAAATTGAGAAGGACTTCGTGCAACACCGCCCCGGTCGTGTTAATGGCCGGGAGCGGCTCCTGGACCTGCCGGCTCCACCGGATTTCCGGGTAGCATATCGAGACTTCGCGGATGACGTCATCGATGACTCGCAGCGTCTGTGCTCCCTCCGTCGCTCCCGGACGGTCGGCCTCGTCACGTCGCGGACCGAAAGTGAACCGGATGACCTCCTCCAACTGCCCGATACAGGCCTGAAGCCCTCGGAGCGCCGGGTTCCCCGTGTCTCCCGCTCCCAGCCTCCTTTGGATCAGATCGACGAATCCACGCATCGCATAAATGGCGTTTTTCGTAGAATGGGCGAGACGAGCGGCGTCTGGCCCCGCATTCCCAACGTGGTGGAGTCTCTCCAATTCCTGTTCGAGAGAGCTCAACCGAGCGCACAGTTCCGACTTCTCGAGCGAGAATTCGTTTCGCGCCCGTTGCCAGCGCGATGAGAGCAGAAAAGCGACCAGGCCCATCAAAACGAGGAACCCGGTTTCGAGCCCAAGAGGTCGGAGCGCCCCCGCGAATCCCAGGAGCGACTGCTGCATCCAGAGGCAGCCGATTGAAATGGACGAGATGAGCAGAGTGCCCCACCCGACGAAGGTGAAGGCCGACAGCAAGGTTTCCAGCGCGAAGCCGGCGATGAAAGGAGAGCCGGCGCCGCCGCTTTGAAACGAAAGAAGTGCCCAGCTCGTGATTCCGAAGAGCGGTGAGACGTATCGGGCGAGACGGCTCGTTTCGGGTCGATCCCAAAGAATCGCCAACGCCAGATTGGACAGCGCGGTGATTCCGATGAGCCAGAGGAAAGCGTTGCCCGCGCGAAGGGTAACCGGCCAGAGAAGCGACGCCGCGGCAGCCAGACAGATTGCCAAGTGCCGAATGACGAGGGCTGTATCCATCCTGCGAAGGGCCGAGAGGATTCCACTCATAGGCCAGCCACACTCCGGCCGGGTTGGGGAAGCACCCCCTCGCGCGCTAACCCAAACCTGTTGCGGTTTTATCCCCGAGAGAACTGTTCAAACTCTTACGCAACTCTGGCGGGCGAGTCAAGGGGAATTTCTCGACATTTGGCTCGACATCGCCGCCGATGCTGTCCATGAATATAGCGATGCTGCTGCAGCAATGCTCGGGGAGACGTGTCAAGCCGTCGAGGCCCCTTCTATTCCCGCTCAAACGTGGAGAGAAGCCTCGAGGAGAACTCCCAGTTACCGCCATGCACCTCATTGAGGATGCACATCGAGACGGTCGCCAGACGCACCAGACCCTCAATTCGCAGGAGGCGGGATGGCGATGATCTCCGGAACCGCGGGCTTCTCCTTCCCCCTCTGCAATTCCGTCAGACTGCGCTCCACTTGCCGGATCCATCGGGGATCCTGGAAGATCAACCGGCCTCGGCGAAGAAGACGGGCCGCTTCTCGGTTCTTCCCCTCCATTCGAAGGAGCTCTGAGAGCCTGAACCAAGCCTCGGGGTCCAACGAGCCTTCGGAGACGGCTGAGCCGTATTCCTTCCTCGCCTTCTCCAGCGCGCCGCGATCGTAGAAATAGCCTCCGAGTTTCACGTGAGTCTTCTGGTGGAGTGGATTCGCGTTCCGGGAATGAACCCACCTCGATGCGCCGAAAGCTGCGGCGGCCACGGCAAGAACGCAGGCGCCGAGCACCAAAGGCCGAAGCTTTGGAGACGTGGAAGGGGCGGGAGCCAGTGCTCCGGGGGTTTCGCCGACGCTTCCTTTCGGGGACGCCGCTCCATTCCAGAAGGCCGTCACCAGCAGGAGGATAAAGGGACCTGCTTGCAGGGGAACGACATAGAGAACGTACCAGAGGCACTCGACGACGTTGAACTCCCATGGGAGTAGCAGGAGCATCCCCTGCTCCTCGAAGAGAGTCTTGGCCGTGCGGAGCTGGATCGCCAGAACCGCAGAAATGAAATCCAAGAGAAGGACCGACACCAGGATCGAGCCAAACCCGAGGATGCGACGCCGAAGCCCAATTCGCATGGAGAGCAGGAAAAGGACCAGCACCAGAACGAGGTGGGAATGCTGATTCTGGATTTGCCATTCCTCGGTGCCAGGAAGCTCGGAGAAATGACTCATCCATCCGAGGACACGATCGCCCTGGGCTCCCAGAAAGTCCAGATAGTGCCGCTGAATACGGGAGCCGCTCCAGAGAGGATAGACAGCCAAGTAGATACAGAAAGCAATAAGCGCACGGCACAGCTCCCGTCCGAAGGGAAAGGAAGCGAAGCTATGCACCATCTCCGGTCGGAGTTTCGGATGCACTGCTGGCAAGGAACCTCCCCCAGCCGAGGAAGATGCCGAAGGAAAGGAGCGCAATGAGCGTCTGCCAGACGTAGACGTGGAAGAATTCCAAGGATTCCGGGTGGTATCGAGCGACGTAAAACAGGTTGACGAGCCGGACGAGATTCAAGCCGAACACCCCGACCGCAGCCATCACCAGTCCGATGAGCCGGCGAGTCCAGGGCGCGGGGAAAGCGAGAATGGCCGAGGCGCAGAGCACCAGCGCGTGAACCCCGTTGCACCCCGGCTTCACCGAGACGCTCCCGGACTCCGTCTTGACCACGGTTCCGGCCGCTTGCAAGCTTGCCCCTCCCCAGCGCGAGAGCTCCACGGCCCATCGAGCGTTCAGGGCGGTCCAGGGCTCGACGAACCACTCCTTGACAGGCGGCAGGAGAAGGAGCAGATTGCCGGCCAACAGATACAGGGCGAAGAGGAAAACAAATCGTCGCACGAGGGCCCCGCGCTCGCCAGCTCGTGATGGTTGAGATGAATTGAGGTCAGAGCTGAACTCTTTGTACCGCACCCTCCTTCGAGTTGCAAGCGGATCTTTCAAGACGGCCGGACGAATCATCTTCCGGGTAGTGGTGGAACCCTGGAAGATCGCGGCTGGCGAGTTTCTCGATGCCCTCGATGCGGCGCTTTTCTCAGGGAGACGGCTGGCGGGACTTCTCTTCTTCACGGCGGGTTGCTGGGTGCTCTACGTTCCGCTCCATGAGCTGCTTCATGCCTTGGGCGCGATCGCGAGCGGCGGGAGCGTCCAGGAACTGCAGATCCAGTCTCTGTACGGTGGCCGAATTCTGGAAAGGATCTTCCCTTTCGTTCGCTCGGGCGGCAAGTATGCCGGCCGGCTGACACGCTTCGACACGAACGGATCGGATCTCGTCTATCTTGCCATCGATCTCGCTCCTTTCGTTCCGACAGCCCTCGCAGCCTCGACCCTCCTCAGAATCGCCAGGGCGCGAAAAAGCATCGTTCTTCTCGCTCCAGGCACGATGCTCGTTGTTGCGCCGCTTCTCTCGCTGACGGGGGACCTGTACGAGGCGGGATCCGTTCTCCTCACCGCGCTCGCCCTGCCTCCGGCAGGTTTCCTAGTGGATCGAGACCGCTGGATGGCCCTGCGCTCCGACGATCTCGTCGCTCTCCTGGGCGAATTTACGGCCCGGTTCCCGACGCACCGGGTGTTGTTCGGGACCGCGGTCACGATCTCCGCCCTGCTTGGGATGGCCGTCGGGGGACTGATCCTGCACCTGAGCGCGTTGCTCGCCGATCGGTGGACGCGAGGGACCACCCAGATCGCCCGCGACGCTGCAAGTTGAGCGGGGGGGCGCAAAACGCTCCACCGTTCCAACGACCCGGAAAGCACTAAAAACACTTGCATCGACATTCTGCGCCTCAAAGGTATGGCGCATTCTGCACCCATGTCCATTTGATACTAACGAGTATTTCCCGCCTGAGTAAGCTTGCATTCTGCGGGTTCTGAAATACTTGTCGAAATCTCTTCGAGAAAAAGCATCTGGCATCCGGATTGCGAGAGGGCGAATCGCTCTCTCTCACAATCAGATCCATTCGGCACGGCTTGTCCACGAGGAGGAACAAGAAATGCGTGACTTGTCCAAGCTGCTCCTGCTGTCGGTCCTATCGTTGCTGATTTCCACGAACCTGCGCGCCGCTTCCAACGAGTTACCGGACAGCGCACTCGGCTGCGGGCCGGTCACAAATCTCTCGAATTTCCCCACTCCTCCTGCTTTCAGGCAACTGTTCTCGGCGGTGCGTTTTACCAAGGCCGGAAAAGATTTCTACTTCACCCCCGTTACGTCGTTGGCAGCCGGCTTCGGTGGTGAGGTCAAAGAGGCTCCCTGTGATACGGGCGAGGCACTTGCCACACAGGCCGTCAACAACTACTGCCGCAAGGCCTTCCTCCTAGACTGCCCCAATGCCAATGGTTCTGGACCATGCGCCGATAACGAACTGACGACCAACCCTCTCGACCCTCAGTTCCTGTTCTCGAAACACAAGTTTAGAGTGAGCACGGGTCCGGGGAGAAGCACGGTCGGTGCGGTTCCCGCCCAATGCAAACTGTCGGGGGAGCCAGGTGCGGCACCGGATTGCTGCGCCATCGGCCTCGGGGTCCCCGCTGTGATTTACATTGAATCGACGGAGACCAGCCCGAATTGCGGCTTCAAGATCACCAAGACCGGGCTTGGAACTTTCGAGATCGACGACGACGTTCCTTGTCAACTCAATTCCCTGTTTACGTTCACCACCGGTGGAAATGTCGTCGGGGTGGACCTTCAGCCGCAATATCTCGTCCAGATCAGCCGGACATGCACCGCGGGAACCAACAGCGGCAACGCCTGTGTCTCGAACGTCGACTGCCCAGGCGGCGGCACGTGCCCCAATGGAATCGTGACGTTCACGCTCGACCCCATTACCGGCTCGAATCAGGTTTTCACGGTCGACACGACGGGGAAGAATGACGATACGATCGCCGACGAGGTCACCACCAAGATGTTGGCGACCGGTTTGGGGCTCGACGCGCAGACCGATCGCAATGCGCGCTTCTCTCAAAACGATGAGATTTCAAGGATAGATCCCATCGCGAAGGCCGATAAGAAGGCCCGTTTCGCCCCGGGCTCCCGCTCGCGCGTCGCCAACGCGAAGAGCAAGCTCGTCTCGGTCAGGGTGTCGGGGCCGCTGAACATGGGGATTGTGGCGGAGACGAGCGATTTTGATCTCGGTATTCCGACCCTGAACCAGTGGGGAATGGCGCTGGTGGTCATTCTGCTCCTGGCGTCGAGCTATTGGCTGCTTCGCCGCAGGCGGCTGTCCCGGGAGTAGGACCGCAAGAAGCGAATCGGCACCGAGCCGAGAGATGCATCCCTCGGCTCGTGTCCGATCCGATGAGCCGCTTCGAAAGGAGACCGGCAACCGGTTCCGCCGCGCGGAAGAATCCGTACGCTGACAAGCGGATGAGGTTCGGAAAGCGCCCTATTCCCACTCGATCGTGGAAGGGGGTTTGGAGGAGACGTCGTAGACGACGCGGTTGATGCCGCGCACCTCGTTCACGATGCGGGTCGAAACCGCCGCGAGAAAATCGTGCGGCAGGCGGGCCCAGTCGGCGGTCATGAAGTCATCGGTCGTGACCGCCCGCAGGGCGCAGACGTTCTCGTAGGTCCGGTAGTCTCCCATCACGCCGACGCTCTTCACGGGGAGCAGGACGGCGAACGCCTGGGCCACCTGATCGTAGAGGCCGGCGCCGCGCAGCTCCGCGATGAAAATCGCGTCGGCCTGCCGGAGGATTTCCAGCCTCTCCCGCGTCACGGCCCCGAGGAGCCGCACCGCCAGCCCCGGCCCCGGAAAGGGATGGCGGCCGAGAAGCTCGGCCGGAATCCCGAGGGTCGCGCCCAGGCGGCGGACCTCGTCCTTGAACAGCTCCCGCAGCGGCTCCACCAGCTTCAGCCGCATCTTCTCCGGCAGTCCCCCCACGTTGTGATGCGTCTTGATGACCGCCGAAGGTCCCGCGAACGAGGTCGATTCGATGACGTCGGGGTAGAGTGTCCCCTGAGCCAGAAAGTCCACTTTCCCCAGCTTGGCGGCCTCCCGCTCGAAGACCGCCACGAAGACCCGGCCGATCACCCGTCGCTTCTCCTCCGGGTCTTCGATCCCGGAGAGGCCCGCCAGGAACTCCGAGGAAGCGTCCACCCGGGCGAGCGGAATCGCCAGCTGGTCGCGCAGGGCCCGCTCGACGTCATCCCCCTCTCCCTGGCGCAGGAGTCCGGTGTCGACGAAGATCGGATGGAGCCGGTCGCCGATGGCGCGATGGAGCAGCGCCGCCGCGACGGTGGAATCGACGCCTCCCGAGATCCCCAGGACCACGCGGCCCGCTCCCACCCGCCGCCGGATCCCTTCCACGATCTCCTCCGACACCGAGGCGATGTTCCAGTCGCCCCGGCAGCCGCAGATCCCGTAGAGAAAGTTGCGCAGGATCTCCCGCCCCTGAAGCGTGTGGGCCACCTCGGGATGGAACTGAATGGCGTAAAGGGCGCGGCGCGAGTCGGCCATGGCGGCGCAGGGAGTGGCGTCGGTCCGCGCGGTGATGACGAACCCCGGCGGCGGCTCTTCGATCGAGTCGCCGTGGCTCATCCAGACCTGCTGCTCGGAGGCGAGTCCCGCGAACAGCGGAACGTCTTGCGTCACCTGGAGGCGCGCGCGGCCGAACTCCCTTCCCGCGGAGGGCTTCACTCGTCCCCCGAGGGTCTTTCCCATGAGCTGCATGCCGTAGCAGATCCCGAGGATCGGCACTTCGAGCGAGACGAGACGGGAATCGAGATCGGGTGCGCCCTCGCGATAGACGGAGTCGGGCCCCCCCGAGAGGATCAGCCCGCGGGGGGGGGGCGTGGCGATCGCCTCGAACGGCGCGGTGCACGGCAGGAGCTCGCAATAGACCGAGAGGTCGCGGACCCTCCGGGCGATCAGCTGGGAGGTTTGCGAGCCGTAATCCAGGACGACGACTCTCTCGTGCCGGACGCCGTCGTCGCTCATGCCCTCGCCCCCGCGCGCGGGGCGCGTCGGTTCACCAGAGAAGAGAGGTCGATCACCAGTCTTTCCAGGATCACCGGTCCCTTCCCTCCGCCACCCTTCAGCGCCCGGTCCGCCTCCAAGATCCTTCTCAACGAGGGGGCTCCCGCCTCCTCGGGGAACCGATCGATCAGCCGCTGCGTCTTCTCCAGGAGCGCGGGGTACGGCGGAATCCCGAGCGCCGCCGCCAGATCGCGGCCGCGGCGTCCCTGTTTGACGAGCGATTTTCCGGTCACCAGGATGCGGATCTGCCGGGCGATGAGAAACAGCAGCCGGACCGGCTCCTCCCCTTCCGCCAGGATCCCTCGGAGCAGACGAATCGCCTCGATCCCCTCCCCCGCTCCGACGCGCTCCGCCATCTCGAAGATCGATCCCGCCACCGCCGTCCCGAGGGTCTCGCCGAGCGCTTCCGCCGTGATCCGGCGCGCCGGCGCCAGGAAGTCCAGGACCTTCGACAGCTCCTGATCCATCCCGAAGAGATCCGATCCGCGATGGACTTCGAGCAGCGCCACCGCCTCGGGGTCGATCTCGGCCGCGCGCGCCCGGACCCGATCCCGGATCCACTTGGCGATCGAGGGACCCTTGAGCGCCGGGAACTCCACGACGCAAGCGCGCTCCTGCAAGGCGCGGAACACGGCCTTCCGGAAATCGGGCTTCCCCGATCCGGTCGCGAAGACGAGACAGGTGGTCGGCGCGGGATCTTTCAAGTATTCCTTGAGGACATCGGCCTCCGATTCCCGCATGCTCTCGGCGCTCTTGACCAGGACCAGCCGGCGCTCCGACAGCATCGGGAGCGTCCGCGCCGCATCGAGAATCTCCGCGAGCGTCGCCGCGCCCCCTTCCAGGACGGTCAGGCTCCAGAGCGTGCCTTCGGTTTCCGCCTCGCCCAGGACCGACCTCCGGATGGCCGCCGCGGCCTCCTCCTTCAGAAAGGCCTCCTCTCCGACCAGGAAGTACACGGGAGAGATCTTGCCCGCGGAGAGATCCCGCCGCAGGCTCGACCCATCGCGCGCCGCTTGGCGGGCCATTCAAAAACCTTCCAGAATCGAGGTCACGACCGATTCCGCGAAATCGATGCTGACTTGATCCAAGGCGACGGTCTCCTCGGTGATGGCGCCTTCCGCCTGCGCCGAGACGTCGTACTGCCGGCGGAAGACGAAGTGATCGTCCTGCCACAGCGTCTGGTCGTCGGCCGTGCCGACGAGGACCGCCTTGGCGTTGATGATGATCTCGTAGCGCGTGGCGCGGCCTTGGGCGTTGATGGCCACCGGCGTCTGCACGAACGTCGTGATCTCGCCCCGTAGGACGGCGTCGACCCCTTCCTCGCTGGCGACGATCTGATACCGGCCGCGCGTCAGGAACTGGCTGATCACGTGCCCGGTGATGCGCTGCTCCAGCTCGGGACGATCGGTCTTGTTGATGAAAGTCGGGACGCCGATTCGCGTGATTCCCGGAGGCAGGTTGCTCGAGTGTCCGGTGAGGTGGTACCCGCAGCCGATCCAGGCCCCCGCCGCCAGAACGAGCAGGAGCTGTCCCGGCCTCCTCACCCGCGCACCACGAGGTTGAGGAGACGATCCGGAACGAAGATCGTCTTGGCCAGCGTCTTTCCTTGGAGATGGGCTTCCAGCCGCGCGTCGCCGCGGGCCCGCTCGAGGACCTCCCCTTCGGAGGCCCCGCGCCCGACCGTCACCTTCCCCCGGAGCTTGCCGTTGATCTGGACCACCACCTCCACCTGCGGCGCCGCGGCGAGCGCCGGATCGGCCTCGGGCCAGGCGAGGCTCAGCAGGCGGCCCTTGCCGTCCAGCCGCTCCCAGACCTCCTCGGAGAAGTGGGGCGCGAACGGCGAGAGCAGGCGGACGATGGCGGTCAGCGCCTCGCGGGCGCAGGCTCGCTCCGCCTCGCTGGTGACGCCGGCTTGGACGAAGAGGCTGGTCTCGTTCACCAGCTCCATGATGGCGGCGATCGCGGTGTTGAAGTGGAGCCGCCGGTCGAGATCCTCGGTGACCCGAAGGATCGTCTGATGCGTCTTGCGCCGGAGCGCCGTCTGGCGCTCGGAGCCGGCGGCCGGCGGGGCGGGCGCCGGGGAGGGGGCGAAAGCGGACGCGGCGAGCCGCCAGACGCGCTCCAGGAAACGGTGGCACCCTTCCACTCCTTGATCGTTCCACTCCAGATCCCGCTCCGGCGGCGAGGCGAAGAGGATGAAGAGACGGCAGGTGTCCGCTCCGTAGCGCTCCACCATGGAGTCGGGCTCGACGACGTTCCCTTTCGATTTCGACATGGCCGAGCCGCCTTTGAGGACCATGCCCTGGTTCAGCAGCCGCACGACCGGCTCGTCGAGATCCACGAGTCCCATGTCCCGCATCACTTTCGTGAAGAAGCGGCAATAGATCAGATGCAGGATGGCGTGGGTGATGCCGCCGGTGTACTGGTCGATGGGAAACCAGGCGCGTGCGGCCGCCGCGTCGAAAGGAGCGCGCTCGTTTTGGGGATCGGTGTAGCGGTAGAAATACCACGACGAATCGACGAACGTGTCCATCGTGTCGGTCTCGCGCCGCGCCGGGTTGCCGCAACGCGGGCAGTCCGCCTTCGTGAAGGAGGCGGAGCGCGCCAGCGGCGAGCCCCCTTCGCCGGTGAACTCCACGTCGTCCGGAAGAATGACGGGCAGGTCCTTCTCGGGAACGGGGACGGCCCCGCACCGCGCGCAATGGATGACCGGGATGGGAGTGCCCCAGTAGCGCTGCCGGGAGATTCCCCAATCGCGGATCCGGTAATGCACGGTGCGCCGCGCGAAGCCCTTCTCCTCGCCGGATAGCAGCATCGCCTCGAAGGCCGAGCCGCTCGTCATCCCCGTATAGGGCCCGGAATCGATCAAGATCCCGGGCTCGACGAACGGTCCGTCCGCGGCGGGCGGCGCGGAGGCGTCTTCCGGACGGACGACCGGGCGGATCGGCAGGCCGTATTTCAGCGCGAACTCATGGTCCCGCGCGTCGTTCCCGGGCACCGCCATGATGGCACCCGTGCCGTACTCCATCAGGACGAAGTTCCCCACCCAGATCGGGATCCGCTCTCCCGTGTAGGGGTTCAGGGCGTGCCGTCCGGTGAACACGCCTTCCTTCTCCTCCGTCTCGAAGTCGAGGGTCGAGACGTTGCGCTCCGTCATGCGCCGCACGAACTCCGTGACCCGCGCCGCTTCGGGGGACCCGGCGGTCAGAGCCGCCACGGCGGGATGCTCGGGCGCCAGCACGCAGAACGTGGCGCCGTAGATCGTGTCGAGGCGCGTGGTGAAGATCTCCAGCGGCTCGGCCGCCGATCTCTCGACGGAAAAGCGGACGAGGGCCCCCTCGCTGCGGCCGATCCAGTTCTTCTGCATCTGGCGGACCCGATCGGACCAGCCGGTGAGCTTGGGCAGGAAGGCATCGAGCTCCTCGGCGTAGTCCGTGATGCGGAAGAACCATTGCTCCAGCGCCTTGCGGACGACCGGCGACTCGCAGCGCCAGCAGACCCCGCCCTCGACCTGCTCGTTGGCGAGAACGGTCTGGCAGGTGTTGCACCAGTTGACCCAGCGGTTGGCGCGGTAGGCCAGGCCGCGCTCGAGCAGCTTGAGGAAGAACCACTGATTCCACCGGTAGTACTCGGGGCGGTGGGCGGCGATTTCCCTCCGCCAATCGTAGGAATATCCCATTCGCCGCAGCTGCTGGCGCATCTGGGAGATGTTGTCTTCCGTCCAGATTCGCGGGTGGATCTTCCGCTTGATGGCAGCATTTTCGGCCGGCAGCCCGAAAGAGTCCCACCCCATCGGATGGAGCACCTTGAAGCCCCTCGCCGTCTTGAACCGGGCCAAGGCGTCGCCGATGGTGTAATTGCGGACGTGCCCCATATGCAGGCGGCCGGAGGGGTAGGGGAGCATTTCGAGGCAGTAGAAGTCGGGGCGGGAGGGATCGGGACGGTTGTCGACCTCGAATGCCTTCTCGTCCTCCCAGATCTTCTGCCACTTGGCTTCGATCGCTCGAAAGTCGTACTCGCTCAAGACGCCCCTCGCCGGATCGGCGCAAGTCCTTGAAATAGCAGCGAAACTTAGCATTCCCATCGAGCGACTGTCAAGAATTGGAGCGGGCGGGAGTCAGGAAGGGCGGCGGCCTTCAGCCCAGCAGACGGCGAACCAGATCGACGCGTCGGGGCGCTTCGACCAGGCGCGCAGCGCCTGCAGCGCCGACTCGACCGCCTCGGCGGCGAGCAGGTCGTGCGCCAGGATCGCCTCGCTCGACCCGGCGATCACCCGCAGCAAGTTTTCGGCGAATCCCGCGAAGCTCCGGTTTCCGGCGCAGCTGCCGAAGAAGATCCAGGTGTTCCGGGCGGGAAGCGCGCCCGCCCCGTGCAGCAGGGAGACGAGCCGGCGGCCGACGTAGGGATCGTTTCCAACGCGGTCGAAGCTGCGCTGGTAGGCGGCCCAAAGCGCGCTGAATCCCGGAACGGGCGGCCAGAGCCGCAGGACATCGTGATCGTCGTCTTCCAGGACGATCCGGCCCCCCGGCCGCACCGCCCTCACGAGCGCGCGCACGGCTCGCGGCGGGTCGCGCAGGTGCTCGAGCAGGAAGCGGGCGTGGGCGACGTCGAAGGTGCCCCATTCCTGGTCGCGCAAAGGGGGCGCCAGGGCGTCGCCGAGGCGGAACTCGACGCGCTGCGGATCGCCTTCCCGCTTGGCGAGGCGCAGGGCCTGCGCGAGCTGGTCGCGGCTGCGCTCGATGCCGATCACCCTCCCCCGGCGGCCCGCCCGGGACGCCATGGCCCGGGCGAATTGTCCCAGCCCGCTTCCCATCTCCAGAATCTTCTCCCCTCCTCGAAGAGCGAGCTCCCGCAGCGAGCCCTCGTTGAGCAAGTCGTTGAGCAGGGCGAGCCGCCGCTGCTCGGCGGCGGAGGTGCCGTGCAGATAATGGGATCGCGGGATCGGAGCCTTCGGCCGGCGCCCCTCCTTCAAAGCTTCCTCCCAATGCGGATGCGCGTGCCCCGCCCGGCGGGCTGGGCCATGATAGCGATCTAGGGCGGTGGAGGCTATTCGCCGGAGGCGCGGCGCCGGGGCGCGCCGCGGTGGGCGGCCAGCGTGTCTCTCAGGCCGGCGGCGAGAAGCTGGATGCGGTTGGGAAGGTGGCCAAAGCGTGCGTCGATGATCCGCTTGCCGCGTCCCAGCTCCTCGGAGAAAGCTTCGAAGAACGTCCCTTCCCGCAAGGCCCGGCTGAATTTCTCGGGATGGTAGATCTGGATGTCGGAGATCATGATGCGCGCCAGGCGACGGATTTCCGCTTCTTCGCCCACGGCGGGCGGTTCCGCCGGAGCGGCCGCCGGCGCGGCGCCGGGCTCCGGCGGCCCGGGAGGCACCTTCGCCGGCGCCGGCAGGCCCTCGCCCGCGGCGGCGCGGCGGATGCGCTCCGTGAGATCGGCGCGATCGATGCTCGTGGGGATGAAACCGTCGGCGCCGTAGAGATGCCTGGGGCCGGCTTCCCCGGCTTCACGCATGAGGAGGGCGCCCGTCAGGAGAATCGGGACGCTGCGCCGCATCGGATCCGACTTGAGCCTCTCGCAGACGTGGATGCCGAGAAGCCTCCGCAGGTAGGCGTTCAGGACGATCAGATCGAAACGATGGCTCGCCGCGAGGAGAAGCGCCTCGTCGCCGCTTTCGGCGACGCTCACCTCGTAGCCTGCCGCGCGGAGCTCCGTTTCGAGGAGATCCCGGAACTCGCGAGGCTCGTCCGCCAGCAAGGCGGTGCGGGGCCTTGGCGCGGCCTGCGGGACCGGCACGGCGGCGCCCTGCGGGACCGGCACGGCGGCGCCCTGCGGCGCCGGTCGCGTGACCGGGATGCGCTCGCCGCATTTCCGGCAGCGCAGCAGCGCCGTGGGAGAGGTCAGCTTCGATTCGTCGAGGCGGTACCGGGCGCCGCACCGGGAGCAGGACACGATCACGGCTAACTCCCGGGAATGGAAGCGGCGCTCCGGCCCTGGAGCGTCTTCTCCAGGGCAAATCCGACTTCACCCAGGAAAATCTCGAGGCCCCGCGTGTCGCCCACGGGAGCCGCACTCTTCCCGTTGTCGCCGTAAAGGACCGCAACGACCTGGTCGTTGCTCATCAAAGGAAGGAGCACGGCATCCGAGGTGGGGCCCCCTCCGAGCTGCTCCAGCAGTCGCAGCTCGTCCGGGTGCTCCAACGGCCCGCGGACCGAGGTCTTGTCGGCGAGAACCTGGTTCAGGCGGCTGCCGGGAGCGATCGGCACGGAGATGCCGTGACATTTCCGGCTGAGGAACTCCCCCGTCCCGTTTCCGGCGAAGCCTCCCAGGCCTTTGACCTCCTGCTCGCCCACCGCCAGAAGGACGCCGCGCTCGAAGTACTCCGAAGCCAGCCGGAGGACGAGGAGCGGGATTTCGACGTCGCTTCCCGGGCGGCGCAGCTCTCCAAGGAGGGCGCCCAGCAGGGAGAGCTGATCCACCACCCGGATCGTTTCGGTCCGATCGTCGTCCTGCCCCGGGGGAGGCGCCAGCTCCGCCGTCTCGTCGCGGAGCAGCCGGGTCCCCTGGCGGGCGAGCGATTCCACCGCCTCCCGCAGTCCTTCCGCGTCGGCCGGAAGCGTGACGGGCTTCTGGAGGATGGCGCGGGCGCCCAGGGAGCGCGCGGCCTCCTCCACCGTCGGATCTACCCCCTCCGACATCAGGATCACTTGCGCCCCGGGGAACTCCTGGCGGGCTCGAATCAGAAGCTCCAACCCGCCCGCATAGCCGGCGCCGCCGGTTTCGGGGACCACCAGATCGGAAACGAGCGAGGCCGGGGCCCCCGACTCCGCCAGCAACGCGAAGCGCTGGTACCCCGCTTCAGGCGAGGACGAGGCATCGACCCTGAAACCCTCCTTGCGCCAAGCCGCCGCGAGAAGATCGCGATAGACCGAGCGCTCGTCGACCAGGACGACGCTGAGGACGCCCTCGCCCGCGTCGGTCTCGGCTCCGGCGCGCCGCGTCGCCACCTCGCCCGCCGGCTGAGGAGGAAGCGTCGGGAGGAAGAAATGGTGCACCGACTCGGCGCCGAGGAGCTGCATCTCCTCCAGGAGAATCTCCCGGGGATCGAGCCCCTCGGGGATCCGCAGAAGCGTTCCCTCGTTCGACGCCGTCCCCTCCCGCCGCTGGGTTTCGTCGGCCCGCTCCTTGGCGGCCGACTCGGCGGGATCGCTCAGCTCGAAACGGAATTCGCCGTCGATCCATTTCAGGAGGCGCCGGAAGATCTCGCGGACTTCGGACACCACCACCCGGCGAACATGATCCGGATCGAGGTAGGTCTTCGCCGCCAGGTTCTGCAGCAGCGAATCGGTGGCGCGCCGGCACTCGCGGATCGCCTGCTCCAGCACTTCCGGGGGCACCAGCTTCTCGCGCCGGATTCCCCGAATCAGCGGGCTTTCCTCCCCGGGCAGATCCAGTCCGCACAGCAGTCCGTTGCGGAAGCGCAGGATGACCAGAGGATCGCCGTTCTTCAGGTAGAGGATTCCGGAGCGCCGGCTCAAGCAGAGGATTTGAAGGATGTCGGAGAAGGGGAGGTCTTTCAGGCTTCCCACGAGGCTCAAGCAAGACTCCTGCAGTCGGCAGCCCCCGTTCGGGAGGCGGACACTGGAAATATAGGAATGAAAAACTGCTTTGCCAATCCATAGTGGGAAAAGGAGATAGTTTCTCGAAAGGAGCGCCGCCCGCGTCGGCCTTCAGCACCGGGGAGTCAAGTCTAAGCATCTCAATGCAATGAGGTTATGCGAAACGTGGTGGTTTCGAGCGCCGCTCGCCCCGAGGCGGGGAATTTGACGAAGCAGCGCCGGAACAAGGAGGAATAGTCAGGTTTTCGACGATCCGGCGTTGCTTTCGGCGGCGGGGCCGGGCGCCGCGAGCCGTTTTCGGATCCCGTCGAGCACGCCGTTCACGAACAGACCCGATTCTTCCCCACCGAAGCGCTTGGCCAGCTCGATCGCCTCATCGATGACGACGATCGGCGGCGTCTCCTTCTCGTAGAGGAGCTCGTAGACGGCCAGGCGCAGAACGCTTCGATCGACGGCGGCGATCCGGGGAAGCCTCCAGTGGACGAGACCTTCGCGAAGCCGCGCGTCGATCTCGGTGAGATGGTCCGTCGTCCCTTGGACGAGACTCTCCGCGAAACGGCGCGAATCGGCGGGAACCCTCTTTCCCTCCCAGAACGTGGAAGTCGCCTCTTCGATCTCCGACCCGCCCATATCGATCTGAAAGAGAATCTGGAGCGCGAATTCCCGGCCGCGCCTTCTTTCCCCCATGCGCTATCTCCGCGCGGCGGAACGGCCGGGAGCCGGCGCGGGCCGGCCCCCGATCCCCGCTTCAAGATTTCGATAAAGAGTGGCCATGCGGAGCGCCGCCCGGGCGGCTTCCCATCCCTTGTTCATTCGCCCCTTTGCCGATCGATCCCGCGCCTGCGCCTCGTTTTCCACCGTGAGCACGCCGAAGGCCACGGGAACGCCGGTCCGCCGTGAAATCTCGGAGAGGCCGGCGCAGACTTCGCGCGCGAGGAGCTCGAAGTGCAGCGTGTCGCCCCGCAGGATCATCCCCAGGCAGATCAAGGCGTCGAGCGCTCGATCGGGGCGCTCCAGCAGCTTCGCGGCCGCCTGCGAGATCTCGAAGGCCCCGGGGACGCGAAAGATCGAGATCGCCTCGCGGCTCACGCCGTGGACCGCCAGACACTCCAGGGCCCCTTCCAGAAGCCTCTCCGCCGTCTCGGAGTGATAATCGCTCACCACGACGCCGAACCGGAATCGCGAGGCGCCGGGAATCCTGCCGCTCGACTCGGACCTGGATCGCGACACCCTCCTCCTCCTGGGGCGCGGCGTCTGGTGCTTCTTCGAGCCGCGCGGGCGATCTTATGCCGAAGCTTCGTATGAGGTCAAAGACCGCGGGAAACCGGGAAGAGCGCCGATCGCAGCAGCGCGCTCCAGGTCGGGGCGAGCATCGCCTTCAACGCCAGATCCAGGATCAGTCCCGCGCCCGCGGCGGCGATCCAGAGGCGCCGGTCCTCCCAGCGAAAAGGAATTCCGAGCCACCGCTTCAGGGCGGGGCCCGCCAGGACCACCCCCAGGATGACGAAGGACACGACGCGCAGCATCGCCCAGGGAGGCCAGCCGAAGAGCGCCACCTTCGAGGGCGTCTCGGCGAGGCTCATGAGGCTCCCCACGTAGAAGCTCATGTAGTTCATGAGCACCGCCCCGAGAATCAGCGAAGCCAGGCTGGCGGTGGCCAGCGACAAGGCAATGAAGACGGCAGCGTGCAGCAGGTGTTGCGGGATGAACCGCGACGGCGCGCTCTCGGTCCCCGACCCGGTGCGCACCCAACGGAGCATCTCGTCCCGATAGGCCCGGCCGTGCAGCACGGAGGCGGCGCCCGACTCGGGAGCGTAGAGCGCCAGAACCTCCACGCTCACGGCGATCAGCAGCGCCCAGAGCAGCATCCGGAGGATCGCCCGGGAGATTCTCCGCTCCCGCAGATCCCGGACCATGAGCGGATAGGCGGGAATCACCTGCAGGATCGGCAGGAGCCAGGGCAATCCCGAGACGTACCCGAGAAAGGTGAGGATGGGGGTGGCCGCCAGCAGGAGCAGCCAGGGCACTACACGAGCTCCTCGAACTCGGTCATCCGGCTGAATTCCTTCTGCCTCGTCCGGATCTCCTCCGGGCGCAGCGTCCGGAAGCGTCTCAGGCTGAAGTCCTCGACGCAGAACGAGGCCATGACGCTTCCGGCGATCAGGGCCTGCCGGACGCCGGCCTCGTTCAGGGTCCCGATCCGGGCGAGGTGGCCGACGAAGCCCCCGGCGAAGGAGTCGCCCGCTCCGGTGGGGTCGACCGGATCCAGGAGCGGATAGGCCGGGACGGCAAAGTGGGAGTGGTTGCCGTACATCGCCGCGCCGTACTCTCCCCGCTTCACGATGAGGGAGGAGGGACCCATTCCCAGGATCTTCCGGGCGGCGCGGACGATATTGGGATCGCCCGCGATCTGTCGCGCCTCCTCGTCGTTGACCAGGAGGATGTCGATCTCCTTGAGCATCTCCCGCAGCTCCCGCGGCTTTCCCGAAATCCAGAAGTTCATCGTGTCGCACGCCACCAGGCGCGGCCGCTTCATCTGCCGGAGCACCGAGGTCTGGAGCTCGGGGTCGATGTTCGCGAGGAACAGGAATTCGACCTTTCGGAGACGCTCCGGGAGCGCCGGGCGGAAGTGCTCGAAGACGTTCAGATCGGTGGAAAGGGTGGTCCGCTGGTTCAGGTCCTCGCCGTAGACGCCGCTCCAGCGGAACGTCTTCCCCGGCACGCGCGACAGCGCGGTCGTGTCGACGCCGCGCGCCCGGAAGATCTCGGCGTGCTCCGGATTGAAGTCCTCCCCCACGACGGCGAGAAGGTGCACGGGCGCGAAGAAGGAGGCCGCCACCGAGAAGTAGCTGGCCGATCCCCCCAGCACGCCGTCGGCGCGGCCCGCCGGGGTCTGGACCGTGTCGAACGCCACCGAGCCGACCACCAGGATCGCCACGTCAGGACTTCCCCCCGCCGAGGTAGCGCCCCACCAGGAGATCGAGCCGGCGCCGGGTCTCCGGCGGAATCGCCCCCGGCGCGGTGAGCAGGGCGTTCTTCAAGGCCGTGGCGCAGGGACAGGCGCGCTCGCCCGGAAGCTTCGGCAGCACCGCGGTGATGATGCGCGCCGCCGTGTCGGCGTTTTGCTGCAGGCGGGCGACGACCTCGGCCACCGTCACCGCCTCCTCCTCGACGCGCCAGCAGTCGTAATCGGTCGCCATGGCGAGCGTCGCGTAACAGATCTCCGCCTCGCGCGCCAGCTTTGCCTCCTGGAGATTCGTCATGCCGATGACCGCGGCGCCCCAGGAGCGGTAGAGACGCGACTCGGCCCGGGTCGAGAAGGCCGGCCCCTCCATGCAGAGATAGGTTCCCTCCGGATGCACGCGCGCTCCCGTGCCCTCTGCGGTCTCCCGGAGGAGGCGCGAGAGGACGCCGCAGACGGGGTCGGCGAAAGCCACATGGGCGACCAGCCCTTCCCCGAAGAAGGTGGAGATCCGGCCGCGCGTCCGGTCGATGAACTGATCGGGAATCACGATGTCGAGGGGGACGATTTCCTCCTTGAGGCTGCCGACGGCGGAGACCGAGATGATCCTCTCGACGCCCAGGGCCTTGAATCCGTAAAGGTTGGCGCGGAAGTTGATCTCGGAGGGGAGGATTCGATGCCCCTGGCCGTGGCGCGCCAGGAACGCCACGCGCACGCCGGCGAGGCGGCCTACCCGGTAGGCATCGGAGGGCGGCCCGAAAGGTGTCTCGATCGGGACGCTCTCCGTCCCGGTGAATTCCGGCATCTGATAAAGGCCGCTGCCGCCGATGACGCCCACCTGGGCCTGGGACATGCAAGTTCTCCGAGGGTGGTCCTGCGGGAAAGGAAGTTAGGGGCGCAGCGCTTCGAGACGCAACACTAGCATCCAGAGCCTGAAAGGGTCAACCGGGAGAGGATGGCGTCGGTGACGCTCTCCTCTCCGGCCCGCACCAGATCGGCCGCCTGTCCCTGCCGGAAGAAGATCGTTCCGGCGCCCGACACGTCCGGAGTCAACCGCACCAAGGACTCCCCGTGCCGTCCGTGCAGCGCCGCCCAGCGGTTCCTTCCCCGCTCCCGGAAGCCGCGGATCACCTGGAGGTCCACGGCCAGCACGGTGCGCGCGCGGAAGGGGCTCTCGAAGGCCCTTTCGACCGGAACGGCGTGGCTGAAGCCGCCGTCGGAGAGGCGGTAGATCCTCCCCTCCGCCTCAACTTTCACCAGAGGAAAGAGCATCGGGATGCTGATTCCGCCGAGCACGACGCGGTCTGCCCTGACGGGGCCCGGCATGCCCGTGGCGGTGAAGACCTCGACGCCTCGGGGGAGGTCCATCGCCAGCAGGCCGAGACGCCGCACGCCGAAATGAAGCCGTCCCAGATCCATCGTCTCGAGACGGGCGAGCTCCTCCAGCAGCGTCTCGACCCGGCGGCGCGCCTGCAGCGACAGCGCCCCCCAGCGGCGCAACGCGACCCCGAGGCTGAAAAGAGCAGGGGTCGTCAGCCGCGACATCTTGTCGGCGATCTCGTCCAAATCGAGGCCGAGCCCGGCGTGGAAGGCGGCGACCAGCCCTCCGATGCTGGAGCCGATGATCGAATCGATCGGCAGAGAGGCTTTCCGGAGCGCCTTGAGGACCCCGACGTGCGCCAGGCCGCGGAAGGCGCCGGCGCCCAGGACCACGCAGAGGCCCCGTTCGGGCGCAGCCTCCTCCCGGGGCTCGGGAGGAGTCAATCCCGATCCGGGCGCGTCGCGGTGAAGGTGAGAAGGCCGCCCGCCTTCCCGGGACGGTACTCCGCCCGGACGCCCGGCGGGGCCCCGCGCGCCAGGGGGGAGAGGGTGGGCTTCGGGGGGCCAGCGCGAATGACGCGAAGGGCCACTCGCACCTCGCCGCCGCGGCTGCGCAGGAGGAGCCAGGCGCGCACCGGCTGGCGGGCGCGGACCAGGCGGGCGACCGCCCCCTGGATCCGCCTGGCGATGAAACGGGAGGCGGAAGCGGGGAGATGGCACATCGTCAGGTAGGAGCGTGCCGCTTCGGTGACCAGAGGCCCCAGACTCGAATCGAGCGGCAGGGCGAGCCGGACGGAGCCGTCGGCGAGCTTGATCATGGAAGAGGCCGACTCCTCGGAGGATCGATTTCGAGTTGCAGGCGGCGTGGCGCATCTTATCCAAGCCCAATTCCCGCTGTCAACGCCGCTTTCCGGCCTCCTGGGGGCCCTGTGCACACTGGCGGCGTCGATCCGGCCCTGGAGAAGTTTGAGCGCGGAGGATCCCGAGTGCAAATTCTGGACACGGGCGCCCGCTTCGGCCCGGCCGCTCTTGCCGCCGTCCGCCAGGGTCCCTATATTTCATCCCGCAGCGCAGTCAGGAGATTGCCGAATGACGGAGAAACGGAAGTCCGAAAGAGGCGCGTTCGTCGCCTATGCCGTCATTCTGGGGCTCGGCGGCCTGCTCCTTGCGGTGATCGAAATCGCCGCCGATCCTTCGGCGATCCGAGCCAATTTGCTTCCGGTGGGGCTCTTCGCGCTGCTCATCGGCCTGGCCTGGCGGTTCCCGTTCACGATCCTGCCGCGGGCGCGCATGTCGATGGACTACGTCTTTCTCATCGCCTCGATCGCCGTCTTGCCGCGCCCGCTTCCCTTCGTGGCCGCCGGCGGGGCGGTGCTCCTCGGGATCGTCGTGCGCCGCGGCGAGGCGCCCGGCACCCGGCCGGGCTTCGCGCTGACGAGCTTCAACGCCGGCATGCTGTTCATCACGCTCGCGGCGGGCCACATCACCTGCTCCCACCTCGGGAGCCTCTGGGACTTCTCGGCGCTCACGTGGAAGAACACGCTGGCCGTGGTGCTGGTCTTCCTGGTCCTCAACGGCGTCAACCTCATCCTCCTGGCCGCGGCGATGCGCGAGCGCGGGGGCGACGCTCTCGAATTCACGCGCCACCACCTTCTGTACATCTCGCCCCTCGAGATCTTCACGATTCCGCTGGTCCTGGCGCTGATTTCGCTTTACGTGAAGTCGGGGCTCTCCGCGTTCCTGTGCCTGGCCGCGTCGCTGCTGCTCGTGAGTTGGCTCTTCCATCGCCTGAACCGCGTCGAGGGGGGACTGCGAGAATCCAACGAGAGCCTCGAGGAGCGCACCGCCGAGCTGGCGGCGCTCAACAACATCGGACGCGAAGTCACGGCCAGCCTCGACCCGGTGATGGTCTGCACGGTGGTGAGCCGGTACTGCCGGCAGGTCTTTCCGGGCGGCGTCTTCTTCATCGCCATGGCCGACCCCGAGAAGCGCGAGGTCAGCGCCCGCTACATCCACCGGGGCGAGGAGCTGCGCTCCGAGGAGCGGCTTCCCGTCGGGCCCGGCTTCGTGGACTGGACCCTGAAGACCTGCCGGCCCCTGCTGATCCGTGACATCAACGAAGAAGGGCGCACGCTTCCCTTCCCGCCGGTGGTCCACGATCAGGCGATCCGCTCCATCCTCCTGGTCCCGCTCGTCGTCGAGCAGAAGGGCACCGGCATCATGGGCGTCGTCGACTCGGAGCCCGGCCGGTACGACATCAGCCGGCTCTCGGTCTTCACCACGATCGCGCAGCAGGCGGCGGTGGCGATCGAGAACGCGCGGCACTACCAGCTCGCCACCGTGGATCAGCTGACCGGGCTCTACCTGCGGCATCACTTCCTGCAGCGCCTCGCGGACGAGCGGGCCCGCGCGCAGCGCTACCGCAGCCCCTTCGCGGTCCTGATGCTGGATCTCGACACCTTCAAGGAAGTGAACGACCGGCACGGGCACACCATCGGCGACCGCTTCCTGAAGATGTCGGCGGACGCCATCCGGCAGAGCCTGCGCGCCTCGGACATCGCCTGCCGGTGGGGAGGGGACGAGTTCTGCGTGCTGCTCCCCCAGACGCACGTCGAGGCCGCCCAGGCCACGGCCGAGAGGATCCGCGCCGGAATCGCCGGCCTCTCCTCCGCCATCTCGGGCGCCCGGGCCACGGCGAGCATCGGAATCAGCACTTATCCGACCGATTTCGACGGGGGTCTCGAGGATCTCGTGAGGCGGGCGGATCAGGCCCTGTACCGCGCCAAGCGGGAAGGCCGCGATCGGGTGGCCGTCTTCTCGCTCCAGGGCGGGGCCCCCGGCGGCGCGACGGGCGGCGCGGCGCCGGTGCCGGTCACTCTGCGATCTGAATGACCGCCTCCAGCACGCTGGAGCCGATCTTGATCTTGTCGCCGTTGTTGAGCTTCGAGTAGGCGATGAGGCGGCCGTTCAGATAGGTCCCGTTCGTGCTGGCGAGATCCTTCACGACGATGTGATGGGAGCCGAAGACTTCGAACGCCGCGTGCTTCCGCGAGACGAGCGGGTCGCCGAGCAGGATGTCTCCCTCCTCCCTTCCGACGGTCACGCGGCTCCGGTTCACCGCGAACACCTTGCCCGCCTCGACGCCTTCCAGAACCCGCAGGGAGAACTGCAGCTCCTCCGGAACCTGCCATTCCGCCCCCGGGACTCCGCCCACCGTGAACCCCGGGATGGTCGGCGGAGAGGAGGGCTTCTCGACCGCCATCGCCGGCGCCGGCTTCGCGCCCGGCGTCTCGACGTCGCCGCCCGGCGCCGGGATGACGTACTCCCCCTCGCAAAGCGGGCAGCGGTAGTGCCGCCGACCTTCTCCTCTCGGATTGGTCAACGCATCCATCTTGGTCTTGCAGGCGGGACAAATGATGTCCATGTTCCGTCCTCAGGAGGGATCGCCCAGCCCCAGATAATCCAGAAGCTCCCGGCCGGTCCTCGCCTCGAAGCGCTCCACCAGGGAGGGAATCTCGCCCGAGGGCATGTCGAGCAGTATCTTCTCCACGCGCAGCAGAGGGAAGAAGACGAGCGTCGGCGTGATCGCCGGTGCCGAGGAATCGGCCGCCTGCCGCAGCCAGTCGTCGAACGCCTGCAGGTCGAGTCCGAGGACCGAGACGCCGGTTCCGTCCAAGGAGCGCAACACGCCCCAGAAGCGCTCCTTCGGCTCCTTCAGATACAGGATGACCGGAGCGCCCGGACGAAATCGATCGACCCTGAGCATCGGCTCCCCTTCAGAAAGGCATGCGCTCCAGCGCCGCCTCGTCCACGTCCAGCGCCGCTTCGGTCGCGCCGCGCACCTGCTCGACGCTCAGCTCCGGCGCGATTTCGACCAGCTTCAGCCCGCGGGGCGTGACGTCCACCACCGCCATGTCGGTGATGATCCGGTGGACCACCCGGACCCCGGTCAGGGGAAGCCGGCAGCGCTCGAGGATCTTGGGCTCCCCGTCCTTCGTCGTGTGGGTCATCATCACGACGACGCGGCGCGCCCCGGCCACCAGATCCATGGCCCCTCCCATCCCCTTCACCATCTTGCCCGGGACCATCCAGTTCGCCAGACTTCCCTCGCGATCCACTTCCATTCCCCCGAGGACGGTGAGATCGACGTGGCCGCCGCGAATCATCGCGAAGGAATCGGCCGAGGAGAAATAGGCCGATCCGGGGGTCTCCGTGATGGTCTGCTTCCCGGCGTTGATCAGATCCGGGTCCTCGTGCCCCTCCTCGGGAAAGGGTCCGATGCCGAGCAAGCCGTTCTCGGATTGCAGGATCACCTGGACTCCGTCGGGAAGATAGTTCGCCACCTGGGTCGGCATCCCGATGCCCAGGTTCACGTAGTAGCCGTCCCTAAGCTCGATCGCCGCCCTTCGGACGATACGTTCTCTGCTCGATACGCTTTTCATAGCTCTTCCCCTCGAAGATGGCGTCGACGTAGATCCCGGGCGTCACGATCGCCTCCGGATCCAGCTCTCCCGGCGCCACCAGATGCTCTACCTCCGCGATCGTCCGATCTGACGCGGCGGCCATCATCGGATTGAAGTTCCGGGCGGTCTTACGATAGACGAGATTCCCGAGCGTGTCTCCCTTCCAGGCTTTCACGAACGCGAAGTCGCCGCGCAGGGCGTGCTCCAGCAGGTAGGTCCGGCCTCCGAATTCCCGCACCTCCTTCCCCTCGGCGACGGGCGTCCCGACCCCCGTCGGTGTGTAGAAGGCGGGGATCCCGGCCCCTCCCGCCCTCAGGCGCTCCGCGAACGTCCCCTGGGGGACGAGATCGACCTCCAGCTCTCCCGAGATGAACTGCCGCTCGAAGGTGTCGTTCTCGCCCACGTAGGTCGAGATCATCTTCCGGACCTGGCCGCTCTGGAGCAGGATGCCGATTCCAAAGTCGTCCACTCCGGCGTTGTTGCTAACGACGGTGAGATCCCGCGTGCCTTGCTCCCTCAAGGCGGCGATCAGGTTTTCCGGGATGCCGCAGAGCCCGAACCCCCCCATGAGGATCACGGCGCCGTCCGGAATCTCCCGGATCGCCTCGCGCGCCCCCGCGATGACCTTGTTCACGGCTCCGCTCCGTCGCCCCGCGCCGGCTCCCGCCGCGCTTCGCGCAGCTCGATGAGGACGCCGCCCGCGTCCTTCGGATGCAGGAAGGCGATCTTCGAGCCCTCCGAGCCCTCGCGAATCCCGCCCACGAGACGGACTCCCTCCGCGCGGAGCCGATCGCAGGCCTGCTCCACCGAGTCGACCACGAAGCAGAGATGGTGGATCCCCTCGCCGCGCTCGCGGAGGAACTTCTCGACCGGCGAGCCCGCGCCGCTCGCCTCCAGCAGCTCGACGCGTCCCGCTCCGGAGCCCAGGATGGCCACTCGGACCTTCTCCTCCCGCACTTCCTCGACCGCGGACAGCGGCATCCCGAGGAGATCCCGGTAGAACGGAATCCGCTCCTCCAGCCGGCGCACGGCGATGGCGACGTGATCCAGACGCTGGATCACCGCCGCCTCGAGCCGAGCATCGCGGCCCGCCGCGGCGCCGGGAAGCGAATCTTCTCAAGGACCGCTTCCGCCGCCGTGTAGGGATCGCGGCGCCGATGCGCCAGGTCTTCCACCAGATCCTCCATCATCCCGTTGTCCAGGCAGGTTCTTCTCACCCGGCTCAGAAGCTCGTCGCGAAGTAGGTTCAGGAAGCGCTCGCGGCTCCTCCGCCGCTCCCGCCGCCGCCTCGCCTCGGAGTCCACCGCCCCCGAGCGCCGGCCCTCCACCTCTTCCATCAGCTCGGGCACTCCCTCGCCCGTGAGAGCGACGGTCTTCAGGATCGGCGGGGCCTCCGCGGGATCGCCGGCGGCGAGCGCGAGCATCGCCCGCAGCTCGGACTCCAGCCGGTCGGCGCCGTCGCGATCCGCCTTGTTGATGACGAACACGTCGGCGATCTCGAGGATCCCCGCCTTGATCGCCTGGATGTCGTCTCCCAGCCCCGGGGGAAGGACCACGAGGACCAGATCGGCGATCTCGACGATTTCCACCTCGTCCTGGCCGACGCCCACCGTCTCGATCAGCACGACGCCGTAGCCCGCGGCGTCCATGAGGTCGACGACGTCCCGCGAGCTTCGGGAGACTCCGCCGAAATGGCCGCGCGTCGCCATGCTGCGGATGAAGACGCCCGGGTCGATCGCGTGCTCCTGCATCCGGATTCGATCGCCCAGGATGGCGCCCCCGGAGAAGGCGGAGGAAGGATCGACCGCGATGATCCCCACTTTTTCCCCCCGGCCGCGCCAGCCGGCCACCAGCCGGCTCACCAAGCTGCTCTTGCCGGCCCCGGGCGGCCCCGTGATCCCGAGGACGAGCGCCCGCCCGGTCCTCGGATAGACCGCTTTCAGGACCTCCCGTCCCTCCGGCCGTTCCGCCTCGACCCAGGAGATGCTCCGGGCCAGCGCCCGCGCGTCGCCCGCCAGGATCCGGCTCGCCAGGGACGCTCCCGCTCCGCTCCGGGCGCTCACGGCTCCAGGAGCCGCCGGGCGATGACGAGGCGCTGGATCTCCGAAGTGCCCTCGCCGATGGTGGTGAGCTTCGCGTCCCGGTGGAACTTCTCCACCGGATAGTCCTTGATGTATCCGTAGCCGCCGTGGATCTGGATCGCCTTGTCCGTCACCCGCACCGCCATCTCGGACGCGTAGAGCTTCGCCATCGAGGCCGCCTTATTGATCTCTCCCCCCCGGTCCTTCAGATCGGCCGCGCGCAGCGTCAGCCAGCGGGCCGCCTGGATTTCGGTGGCACAGTCCGACAGCATGAACTGGATGGCCTGGAACTCGCTGATTTTCCGGCCGAACTGCTCCCGCTGCCGCGCGTAGCGCAAGGCCGCCTCGAAGGCGCCCTGGGCGGTCCCCACCGCCATGGCGGCGATCCCGATCCGGCCGCCGTCGAGGACGCGCAGCGCGTCCCGGAACCCCTGGCCTTCGGCGCCCAGCATCTGCGTGCGGTGGACCCGGCAGTTCTCCATCACCAGCTCCGCCGTGTCGGAGGCCCGGCAGCCCATCTTGTTCTCCCGCTTGCCGGGCCGCAGTCCCGGCATCCCTTTCTCGAGGATGAAGGCCGAGATGCCGCCGTGCTTTCCCGCCTGAGGATCGGTCACGGCGAAGATCACCGCCGTGTCGGCAATCGAGCCGTGCGTGGCGAACGTCTTGGCGCCGTTCAGCACGAAGTGCTCGCCGTCGCGATCGGCGCGGGTCTTCGTCCCGCCCGCGTCGCTCCCGGCGGTCGGCTCCGTCAGGCTCCACGTCCCGATTTTCTCCCCCCGCGCGAGCGGAACCAGGTATTTCTTCTTCTGCTCCTCGGTCCCGGCGATGTAGAGGTGGTTGCAGGCGAGGGAATTGTGGGCCGCGATCGAGAGCGCGACCCCGGGGTCGACCCGCGCGATCTCCTCGATGATCAGGGCGGCGTCGACGCTCGACAGTCCCGAGCCGCCGTATTCCGGCGGGAAGATCATACCCGCGAGCCCCAGCTCGGCGGCCTTTTTGAAGAGATCGAAGGGGAATTCTTGGCTCTCGTCGAGCCGGAGGCTGTGCGGCGCAATCTCCTGCTCCGCGAACTCGCGGACCGTCTTGCGGGTGAGGAGCTGCTCCTCGGTGAGCGCGAAGTCCACGTCGCCTCCGGGGCTTGAGCCGAGTCTCACGAATCCTATCGCAGCGTCTCGAAAGCCGTCAAGAAATCCCGGCTCACGGCGCGATGCTCACCACCCGGTCCCGGCCCGCGGAAAACCGTCTTCAGCCGGCGATCCGGCGGGCCTCGCCGGCCGCTTTCAGGACCTCCTGGCGCGACACGTCAGCATGGGTGACCATGCGCACCAGCTGGGCGGAAAACGGCAGGCACAGGACGCCCGCCTTTCTCAGGTCCTCCACGAAAGCCGGGGCCGGCTGCTTCACGGTGCGGAACATGACGATGTTGGTCTCGACGCGCGCGGGATCGATCTCGAGGCCCGGAACGGCCGCGAGCCGCTCGGCCAGAAGACGCGCGTTGGCGTGATCGTCGGCGAGCCGGGAGACCATCGTCTCCAAGGCCACGATCCCGGCCGCTGCCAGCACTCCGGCCTGGCGCATCCCCCCTCCCATCCTCTTGCGCATGGAAACCGCCTCTTCAATGAAGGGACTGCTTCCCGCCAGGATCGATCCGACCGGGGCAGCCAGCCCCTTGGAGAGACAGAACATGACCGAATCGGCGCCTTCCGTGAGCTTCGCGATCTCCACGCCGGAAGCCACCGCCGCATTGAAGAGACGCGCCCCGTCGAGATGGAGCCTCAGGCCCAGGGTGCGGGCCAGATCGGCGACTTCCCGGAAGCGTTCTCGAGGGTAGATCCCGCCGCCCTGCAGGTTGTGGGTATTCTCCAGGCAGACGAGGCGCGCGCGGGAATAGTAGTAAATCGAGGGCCGAATCGCCTCCTCGATCTGCCCCGCGGTGGGGAAACCCCGATCTCCCTGGACGGGCCGCGGCATCGCTCCGGAGAAGGCGGCCATCATCCCGAGCTCGTGATTCATGATGTGGGAGTCGGCGTCGAGGATCACCTCCTCGCCCGGGCGGGTGTGCACCGCCACCGCGATCTCGTTGCCCATCGAGCCGGTGGGGACGAAAAGGGCCGCCTCCTTGCCGAGGATCTCCGCCGCCTTCTCCTCCAGCCGGCGCACGGTCGGATCTTCGCGGTAGACGTCGTCCCCCACTTCCGCCTCCGCCATGGCGCGCCGCATGGCCGGCGTGGGACGGGTCACCGTGTCGCTTCGTAGGTCGATCATGAGGCGCTCCCGCGAGGGCGGCGATTATAGCAGCCGGGCCCGCGGAGAGAGAACCGCGCCGGCCGCCTCCTTTATTTATAATGACGGTGGAAGCTTCCGCTCGTTGCCGGGGTCCCGCTTGCCTCTTCGTGGTCTGGGCGCGCCGACGCGCCGACTTCTCCTCGCCGCCGCGGCTCTTCTCGGAGCGCTGGCTTGCGCCAAGCCTCCGCCTCCCGCCAGTCTCCTGCTCGTCACGATCGACACGCTGCGCGCCGATCATCTCGAGATCTACGGCTATTCCCGGCCCACCTCCCCCCGGATCGACTCGCTGGCTCGCGCGGGGACGACTTTCCGCAACGCCTACACGCCTGTTCCGAGGACGACGCAATCGGTCGCGACAATCCTGACCGGGCTGTACCCGAAGCATCACCGGGCGCGCGGGCTCTTCTCGATCCTTCCCGCGGCCAACACGACCCTGGCGGAGATTCTCGGGAAGCGGGGCTACGCGACGGCCGCCGTCGTCTCCAACATCTTCCTGCAGCCCGGCAAGGGGTTCGAACAGGGGTTCGGCTCCTACTCCAATCCGCGCCGCCGTTTCGAGGGAGACAGCAGCCGGGAGATCACCGACGAGGCGCTCGCCAAGCTCAGGTCCTTCCCGGCCGGAAAGGAGTTCTTCCTCTGGGTCCACTACCTCGAGCCGCACTGGCCTTACGAGCCGGAGACCCGGTTCGCCGCGATGTTCGGGCCTCCTCGGCCTCCTTCCAAGACGCTTCAAGCCCTCCAGGAGGGGAAGCTCCCCAAGGGAGACGTCATCTTCAAGACCCCTTTTTCCGCCGAGGACCGAAGATTCCTCGTGGCGCTCTACGACGGGGAGATCGCCCAGGTGGACGAGCAGGTGGGCCGGTTGGTGGAAGGGATCCCCGCCGAGATTCGCAAGAACCTCCTGATCGTCCTCACGTCGGATCACGGAGAGAGCCTGGGGGAGCACGGCTATTGCTTCGCGCACGGGGAGTATCTCTATGACGGGACCCTGCGCGTTCCCCTGATCTTCGTCTTCCCGGACCGGGTTCCGGCCGGCGTCCAGGACCGCGCCGCGTCGCTTCTCGACGTGACTCCGACGATTCTGCGCCTGCTGGGGCTGCCCGACCGGCCCGGGATGGACGGCCTGCCGCTGTTCGCCGCGGGGAATCCGGCGTTCACGCCCGCGGGCGGCCACGATCTCCTGTTCGCCGAGACCGATTACCAGCTGATTCACTCGGCGAACCCTCGCTTCTACATTCCGGGCGTGCGCGGGAGGTGGAGCAGCGCGCGGCGGGGAGCCCGGAAGCTGATCCGGATTCCGCGCCCGGAGGGGGATCTCCACGAGCTCTACGATCTTTCGCGGGATCCCGGGGAGCAGGCGTCGGCCGATGCGGCCGCCGACCCGGCCGGCGCGGAGTTGATGCGCGATCTCGATCGCTGGGTCGATTACGACGAGGGGGCCGGGAAGAGCCTGGAGGAAAGCCTGACCCCCGAACAGCGCGAGCGGCTCCGCTCGCTCGGCTACCTTCAATAGCGTTCCAGCTCCTCGCGGCGCCAATCGACCGGCGCGAACCTGGCGATCGGCGCTCGAGCTTGCTTCGCCGAGCGCCGATTTTATGCCCTTTCGACGGGATGCCCCGACCCTCGGATCGTTCCGGCGGTCGTGATATCCTGATTTCTCCGGAACTTCAAAAGGGCCCCCGCCGTATCTCTTTTCGGACGGAGTATTCCGCTCCAAAGAGGCGTCTGTGACCGAAACCGCCATCGCCGTCGAGAGCCTGGCCAAGACCTACCGAGTGGGATGGGGCCGCGAGCCGGTCCGGGCCCTGAACGGCGTCAGCCTTTCCGTGCGACGGGGGGAGGTCTTCGGACTGCTCGGCCCCAACGGGGCGGGGAAGACGACTCTGGTCAAGGTCCTTCTCGGGATCACCCATTCCGACGGCGGCCGGGCGGCGGTCCTGGGGAAAGAAGCAGGCGACGTGAAGACGCGCGCCCGGGTCGGCTACCTGCCCGAGGGACATCGCTATCCGCTGCACCTTACCGGGGAAGGAGTGGTCCGGTGGTTCGCGCGTCTCTCCGGCGTGCCCCAACGGGAGATCGAAGGCAGGACCCGCCGCCTCCTCGCCCGCGTGGGGCTGGAGCGCTGGGCCGGCGTCCGGCTCAAGAAATACAGCAAGGGGATGGTGCAGCGGCTCGGGATGGCGGTGGCGCTGGTGCACGAGCCCGAAGTCCTCTTCCTGGACGAGCCCACCGACGGCGTCGATCCGGTGGGACGGGCGGAGATCCGCCAGATCCTGGTTGAGGAGAAGAAGAAAGGGACGAGCATCTTCATCAACTCCCATCTGCTCTCCGAGATCGAGCGCGTCTGCGATCGCGTGGCGGTCGTGTCGCGCGGCCGGATCCTGAGGGAGGGGAGCGTCGCCGACCTCACCGATCGGGGACTGTCCTACCGGGTCGACGCGGGCGCCGTCCCGGAGCCCGTTTTGGCGGCGCTCCGGCAGCGATCCACCGGAGTCGAGGCGACCAACGGCCTGGTGCACCTGCGCGTCGGCAGCCTGGAGGAGCTAAACGAGTGTCTCGACTCCCTGCGCGCGGCCGGCTGCCTCCTGCGGGAAGTCTGGCCGGAGAAGAGCACCCTGGAGGAGAGCTTCATCCAGATCCTGGATGGCGAGGAGGCGAGGCCGTGAGCCGGCTCCTGGCCGTCGTGGACGGGACGATCCGCGAATCGCTGGCGAAGTTCACCTTTCTGGCCTTCCTGATCATGTCGACGCTGATGCTGCTTCTCATCACCTTCGCCGTGAATCTGGACGTCGTGGACGGGGCGCTGGCCGCGGCGAAGCTGTTCGGCCACGAAGTCCAGCTCGGCGGGGAACGCATCTCGATCGACAGCCTGGTCACAGGCATTCAGACGGGCCTCGCGGGATTCCTCTTCGGCGTCGGGTTGTTTCTTTCCATCTTCGCCACGGCGAACCTCGTCCCCGTCATGCTGGAGAAGGGTTACGTGGATCTCCTCCTCTCCAAGCCGCTGTCCCGAACTGCGCTTTTCTTGGGACGCTACCTGGGCGCGCTTGCGGTCGTCTTCATCAACCTTCTCTACCTCATCGGGGGAGTCTGGCTCCTTGTGGGCTGGAAGACGGGGACTTGGAAGATGGGACTCCCGGCCGCCGGCCTGATCATCCTCCTGACCTATGCCGTTCTGCTTGGATTCATGATGCTGGTGGGAGTCGTGACACGTTCCTCCTCGATCACGATCATGCTCGCCTACTTCCTTTTTCCGCTGACGGGATTTCTCTCGATCCGGGGGAATCTCACGGTGATGCTCACCAGCAAGACTGCCATTGCCCTTATCAACGGCCTGTATCACGTCCTGCCGAAGATCGCCGGGCTGGGAAAGGTCATGGGTGAGCTGGCCATGGAGAAGCCCGTCGCTTCCTTCGCCCCCATGGGATCGTCGATCATTTTCGGCGCCACGTGCCTGGCGCTGGGCACCGTTTATTTTTCTCGCAAGGACTACTGACATGAAGAAAGGAGGCTCCATGACAAGACTCTTTCCCCGAACCCTGGCGCTCCTGGCCGCCTTCCTGGCGTGCGGCTCTTTCTCTCCCGTCTTCTCCCTCGAAGCGGAGCCCACCGAAATGGCGCTCCTCCCCTCCTCCTCCGACCTTGTGATCTCGCTCGACTACGCCACGCTCCGGAAGAGCGAGCTGGTCTCGGACATGGAATCGCGCCTCGACGCGGTCCCCGAGGCGGCGGAGAACTACCGGCGGTTCGTCAAGGAAACCGGCCTCGATCCGAGGCAGGATACCGATCAGATCCTCGTCTCGATCAAGAACGCGGAGGGGTCGGACGACGGCTTCCTGCTGGTGGCACGCGGCCGGTTCGCGGGCAACCGGCTCGTCGACTCCGCGGCGGCCAAAGGGGGAACGCTGAGCACCCTCAAAGGAGGAGTCCGGATGTGGACCTCTCCCCAGGAAGGGTCCGGCTCCGCCGGAAGGACTCCGATGGCGATGGCGCAACCCACCGAGAGCATGCTGCTCTTCGGCTCGGAGCCGGAAGTCCAGCGCGCCGTGGGCGTGGTGACGCGGACGAAGTCCCCCGCGGCGCGGGAGATGCGGTTCCGGAACCTTCTCGCGGGCGTCGATCGCAAGGCGCCGGCCTGGGCGGTCCTCAGCTCCAAGAGCCTGGCGGAACGGTTCTCTTCGGAGATCGCCAAAGGAGGCGACGGACCGAAGGCCTTCGCCGCCGTCGACTCGGTGCGCGTCATGGCCTGGCTGGGGAAGGAAGTGGATCTGAAGATCCAGGTCGACGCGCGGGACAAGGAATCGGCGGGCCTGCTGGGCGATCTCTTCCGCGGGATGGCGGCCGCCGGGAAGCTGGCGGCCAAGGACAGCGATCCGGAGGCGCTGAAGGCGCTTCAGGAGATGAGCATCGTCGACACGGGCGCCGGCGTCGAGATCAAGATGAGGATTCCAGGCGCCCGGCTGCGGGCCCCCCAGGCGGGCGGACGGACGGAATGAATCCCGCCGGGCGTCACTTCCCGGCGCGCCTCACGAACTCTCCGGTCATGGTGTCGACGAGGACGCGCTCCCCGGCCTCGAGGTAGGAAGGGACGCGGATCTCGGTCCCGTTGGCGAGCTTCGCCGTCTTGGTGACTTTCCCGCTCGCCATGTCGGAGCGCCCCCCCGGTCCCGTCTCGATCACTTCCATCTCCACGAACTGGGGCAGCTCGACCCCGACCACTTTCCCGCCGAAGACCACCGACCGGAGGGTGATCCCCTCGATCAGCCACCTCGTCGCGTCCCCGAGCGTCTCGGATTCGAGCTGGAACTGCTCGTACGATTCCTCGTCCATGAAGTGGTAGGTCTCCCCTTCCGAATAGAGGTAGTTGATCTTCCGCCGCTCCAGGTCGGGCTCCTCGAACTTCTCCCCCGACTTGAAGGTCATGTCCAGGACTTGTCCCGTGATCACGTTGCGCGCCCTGACGCGTACCAGCGTCGCCGCGCCCCGCGCCGAAGGGGTCTGGACGGTGTAGTCCATGATGACGAACGGCTTGCCTTCGACGAGAAGGGAGAGCCCTTTCTTGAAATCACCGGTGGATATCATCGCAAGTCTCCGGCGGTACGTTGTTTCCCTGGGCGTGAAGGAGAGCCTATCCGAGACGGACTCCTTCGATCAATCTTGACATGCGGGCGGCGAGACTTTCTC